>JBAVYG010000460.1:0-22305 GCA_049698675.1 Terriglobia bacterium | reverse complement strand
CAGCCCGGTAAGCGCCTTGGCCAGTTGTGAATGGCCGCTGTAACCGTGGCGCAGGGCGAGCAGTTCGTAGTTCCCCGTGTACATGCGCGCCGTGAGCACCGCAACTTCGTTCGCCTCGGTCCCACTGTTCGTGAAATAGCTCTTCTTGAGCTTCCCCGGCGCGATCTGCGCGATCTTTTCGGCCAACGCCACGATCGCCTCCGTGGGGAACAGCGTCGAGGTGTGTTGCACGCGGTCAATCTGCTCCTTGATCTTCGCTGTCACCTTCTCGTTTGAGTGGCCCACGCTAATCGTTACGATCCCGCCCAGGAAGTCGAGATATTGCTTCCCGTCCAGGTCCCACACGTACTGCCCCTTGGCGTGGTCTATCACCAGCGGGTCTTTGAAGTAATTGGTGACGCAGTTGAAGATGTATTCCTGTTTCTTGCGAATGATTTCGTCTTTGGTCATGAGCACACCAGTCTACAGTTGACAGTCGACAGTCCACAGTCAACAGTCCAGCGGTTGCTGTGAAATCTCAATCCGGACCCGCTTCTACTTTACAACGCAGCGCGTAAAGCATGCGAGCAATTTCCGAAATTTCAGAAATTCGTTTCTCAGTTTCCTCTCTTTGCAAGTAGCCCAGGTCGCAGCTTAGCATGACGAGGTACTCCGTCTCTGACAAAGAACCCTCGGCTATGTTGAGGAAGCGCGCGTAGTCCTGCTTGCCCCGCCGCTTGGTGCCTTCAGCAATGTTGGTGGGGACCGAAACCGCTGCGCGCCGGAGCTGCGATGTCAGGCCGAAGCGCTCATCGCCTGGAAAACGCGTAGTCTGCCGGTAGAGATCCAAAACCAACGCATGACTTTTCTGCCAAACTTTTAGCTCTCTAAAGTGTTGCATTGCTCCCCTCGTTCGCGCTCCGCGAGCCCCGAGGCCATCGCGCGGCTGTTAACTGTCGACTGTCAACTGTTGACTGTCGACTCTCATTCACTTCACATACCTGTCCAACCACCCCAATACCGTCTTATACCAAAGCTGGCTATTCTGCGGCTTCAGCACCCAGTGGCCTTCGTCGGGGAAGTAGAGCAGCCGCGAGGGCACGCCGCGCCGCCGCAATGATGTGAAGAGTTGAATGGCCTGGCCCTCCGGAATGCGAAAGTCGAGAGCGCCGTGGACAAGCAGCATGGGCGTCTGAATGTCCTGCACGTGATTCGATGGCGACGATTTCTCGTAGGCCTCCCGCTTCGTCCAGGGCGGGCCTTGGTGTTCCCACTCATCGAACCAGATTTCCTCGGTTTCACCGTACATACTGCGTGAGTCATAGACGCCGTCGTGAGAAACCAGTGCCTTGAAACGGTGCGTATGACCGGCGAACCAATTGATCATGTACCCGCCGAAGGAGGCGCCCGCCGCGCCCACGTGATTCTTATCAACGTAGGGCAGATTTTCCAGGTAATCCGTCGCCATCATGATGTCCTGGTAGCAGGCGCCGCCCCAGTCACCCGAAATCTGCTCCACGAATTTCTGGCCGTATCCGGTGGAGCCGTGGAAATTGGTCATTATCACCACGTAGCCATGGGAGGCAAACATCTGGGCATTCCAGCGGTAGCTCCAAGCATCTTCCCAGGCACCTTGCGGCCCGCCATGAACCAGGACGATGGCGGGGTATTCCTTATTGGCGTCGAATGCCGGCGGCTTAACAAGCAGACTTTGAATTTCCGCCCCCAGCGCTCCCTGGGTGGCTACGGATTCGGCGGGGTTCAGATCGAGTTCGGCGATCAATGAGTCATTGGTGTGCGTCAGTTGTCTTGGCGTCCCTGCCGAGGCAGCGACCTGATAGATCTCCGCCGGCTGCGTCAGGCTGCTGCGGGTCAGCACCAGTGAATTGCCGTCTGGGGTGACCTGCAGGTCATCGTTCATTCCACCCAGAACTTTCTCCACCTTGGGCTTGCTGACGGAAGTCTTGAACACGGGCTGCTGGCTGCGTTCGGGCGCGGTGAAATAGATGGTGTCGCTGTCCGGGGCCCACGCGAAACTCGATACCCATTGATCGAAGCCTGTGGTTAGGTCCTTGACGCTTCCGGTTTGCCGGTCGTAAACGCGCAGGCGCAGCAGGTCGGATTCATAGCCATCGCGCGCCTGGGAGGTGTAGGCGATGTAGCGCCCGTCAGGTGAGTACTGCGGTGAAGCATCGGAGCCGGGATTATCTTTGGTGATGTTCCTCGCTTCACCACCTTGGGCGCTGACGAGGAAGAGATCGTTGTTGGTGGTCCAGGCGATGCGTGAGCCGCCCGAGCGGTTGGAGGTGAAGCAGACCTCCGTCCCATCCGGCGAGATATCGTAACCATCGGGCGCGTCAAGGAACCAGGTGGGAGAGTCCACCGCGCCCGGCGTCAAGTCAAGCGGGGTACCGCCCTGGGCGGAGACGGTGAACAAGTGGGCGTACTTGCCCTCGCGCCAGGCATCCCAATGCCGGAACAGAAGCTCGTCAATAATCCGCGCTTTCACCTTGCTCTTTTCAGCATCTTCCAGGCGCTTCTTGTTGCACGCATCGTCGGCGCAGTCGGGATAGACCTGGGAGGTGAACAGCAGCGCATCGCCCTTTTTTGCCCAGGTCACGCCGTCCGCTTCGGTCGAGATGCTGGTGAGCTGGCGCGCCTCACCGCCATGCACGGGAATGATCCAGACCTGCGACTTGCCGCCGCGTGCCGAAATAAACGCAATGGATTCGCTGTCCGGCGACCAACGCGGCCGCGAATCGGACCCCTCGCCGGTGGTCAGTTGTTTCGGG
Source organism: Terriglobia bacterium (assembly GCA_049698675.1). Lineage (GTDB taxonomy): Bacteria > Acidobacteriota > Terriglobia > UBA7540 > UBA7540 > CAVROP01. The sequence goes on along the minus strand of JBAVYG010000460.1, from coordinate 19,534 downwards.
TCACCGCCTTCGGCGCGAATCAGCCAGATGTGTTTGACGACTTTATTGGCCTCGAAATCGACCGCACCCTGCACGTAGGCGATCCAGCGCCCGTCAGGAGAAACTTGTGGATCGGAAATCCGTTGCACCTTCATCAAATCGTGGAAAGTCATTGGACGTTTCGCTTCTGCCACATTGCCCCCTAATACCAGAAACAGAGTTACACCCATCATCAGGAATGTTTTCATTAAAGTGCCCCCAAAGGAACATCTGGAATTCACTTCTCAAACCGAATAGTTATACCAGAGGAGCGCCACATGTGTAGAAGGATTTTGAAGCCGTCACGCCGGCATGCATCGGCGACCTTGCATCGCCACGTTGTAGGAACGGACCTGCGTGTCCGCTCTTCTTGCAGCGCGAGGTTGTTCTCGAACGTTGCGGTACCTGTACGTGGAGGCACGCAAAAGCTGCCCGCTGCCGGGCAGGCGCGTGGCACGCAGGGGTTGTAACAGTTATTTCCTGACAGGCCCTAACCCCGCTCGCGACGTAGCGCAGGTACACCGCTGTGGGCTTTCCTTGGCGGAAGCACTGGCACTCACCAAGCGCCGTTACTGCCGGAAGTCCTACCGCTTAATCCTTGCTGAGCCCCCCTTCATCACGTGCTTAAATTGCCCCAACCCTTATTGTTCAACGGAAAGGAGTAAGCAGTCGGCAACGGGGAGAAAGAAGAAAGCCATTCAAAATTCAGAATTCAAGATTGTCCCAGCCCCGCTTTTTCGACGGACCACTGACGACTGACAACTGACGACTGACACCTTCACTTGTCCCACTCCGTGTGGAACTTCCCTTCCTTATCGATGCGACGGTAGGTATGTGCGCCGAAGTAGTCGCGTTGAGCCTGGAGGAGGTTGGCAGGCAGGCGCTTGGAGCGGTAGCCGTCGATATAAGCCAGCGTGTTGCTCAATGCCGGAATCGGCGTGCCCAAATCGGTTGCCGTGCGCACAACCCTGCGCAGACTGCCGCCTGTTTTGTTAAGCAGTCTGCTGAAATACGGCGCCAGCATCAGGTTTTTCAAGTCAGGCTGGGACTGGAAAGCGGCGCGGATGGGATCGAGCAACTTGGCGCGAATGATGCAGCCACCCTTCCAGATGCGCGCGATTTCATCGAACTTCAAGTTGTACTTGTACTCTTGCGAGGCGATCCGCAGTTGCTCAAAACCTTGCGCGTAGCAGCCGATGACCGTGATCTTATAGGCCTCGCGCAGGCGGGTGATGAGCTGCTTCTTATCGCCGGAGAACTTTTTGCTCGGGCCGCGCAGAATCTCGGATGCCGCAATGCGCTCCTCTTTGGCTCCCGAGATGATTCGCGCGATCACGGCAGCCGTTAGAGTGGGGACGGGGGCGCCCAAATCCAGGGCATCCTGCGCGGTCCATTTGCCGGTACCCTTCTGCTCGGCGGTATCCAGAACGAGGTCCACGAGCGGTTGGTTGGTTTCGGGGTCGATCTTTCCCAGGACGACGATACTGATCTCGAGAAGGAAGGAGCCTAGGTCGCCGCTATTCCACTCCGCGAAGATGTCGCGAATCTCCGGCCCGGAAAGCCCGAGGACATTCTTGAAAATGTCATAGGCTTCACAGATGGTCTGCATGATGCCATACTCAATGCCGTTGTGGACCATCTTCACGTAGTGGCCCGCGCCGCCCGGTCCTAGATACGTGCAGCAAGCGCCGTCGCTGGTCTGGGCGGCCATCCTTGTCAGAAGAGGTTCAAGGTGGCGATAAGACTCTTCGAACCCACCTGGCATCAGGGACGGCCCGTGCAAGGCGCCTTCTTCCCCGCCACTAACGCCCATGCCAAAGAAGCGCAGACCGGAGGCTTCCAGTCCCCGCGCGCGCCGCTCCGTGTCCTTGAAGTAAGAGTTGCCGCCGTCAATCAGGATGTCCTCAGGGGTCAAGTAAGGCTTCAAAGTCTCAATGACGGAATCAACCGGCTTGCCTGCCGGAACCATCATCCAGATGCGGCGCGGAGTTTCCAGCGCCTCTACGAATTCCTGCCATGAACGGGTGGTCTGAATCTTGCCCCCGGTTTCCTCCCCGACCTTGTGCGATTTCTCCATGTCCAGGTCGAAACCCGCCACCGAAAAGCCTTTGCTCTGGGCATTGAGACCCAGGTTTTTTCCCATCACGCCAAGCCCGATAATTCCAAGATGTCGTTTTTCCACGGTCGCCTCCTGAAATGCATGCTGTAAGAATTAAGGATATCAGAACCTGTGCCTTCGAGCGCGGCATGGTTAAGACAAGTCAAAAGTCGAAGGTCGAATGTCAAAATCTCGTTCAAGGTGTCCAGCCCTATCGCAAAGTTATATAATGGCGGTTCGCCCTGAGTCCAACCGAATGATCCTGGCATCTAAATATTGTGCAGGGCACGGGCCTTAGTTTAGATTGTCCTTGGCCGGGGTTGGACTCAGCTTTATTTATTAATCAGGAGGACTAATCCCTTGGATGGTAAATCCGCAGTGAGCCCAGAAAGCAAGCCATTCGACCCAACGCAACTCGATCAACTATGTATCAATACCATTCGCTTTCTTGCCGTAGACGCAGTCCAGAAGGCAAACTCCGGTCATCCCGGAATGCCCATGGGCGCCGCCCCCATGGCCTACGTACTCTGGACGCATTTCATGCGCTACGATCCCCTCAAACCTGGTTGGCCCAATCGGGACCGGTTCGTCCTTTCCGCCGGGCACGGCTCGATGCTTTTGTACAGTCTTCTTCACTTGACCGGATATGACCTCGCGCTCTCCGAGCTTCAGCAGTTCCGCCAATGGGGAAGCAAGACTCCTGGCCATCCCGAATACCGACTGGCTGACGGCATTGAGACCACTACCGGGCCGTTGGGCCAGGGATTCGGGACCGGTGTAGGCATGGCCATTGCAGAAAAGTACCTCGCGGCGCATTTTAACCGCCCTGAGCACGACATCTTAAATTACAAGATTTATGGCATTGTCAGCGATGGCGATTTGATGGAAGGGGTTGCGTCGGAGGCGGCTTCGCTGGCCGGTCACCTGGGGCTCAACAACCTCATCTACTTTTATGATGACAACCACATCTCGATTGAAGGCTCGACGCACCTGGCGTTCACGGAGGATCGCGCCGAGCGTTTCGCGGCTTATGAGTGGTTCGTGCAGCAGTTACCGGACGGCAACGATCTGGAGGCGATTGATGGCGCCCTTCGCGCGGCGCAGGCAGAAAAGGAAAGGCCCTCCATCATCATGGTTCGAACGCACATCGGCTATGGCAGCCCGAACAAGCAGGACACGGCGGAGGCGCATGGCAGTCCGTTGGGTGAAGAAGAAGTGAAGCTGACCAGGGAGAATTTGGGCTGGCCTCTGGAGCCGAAGTTCTACATCCCCGAGGAAGCGCTTGCCCACTTCCGCAAAGCCATAGAGCGTGGTGAGAAGGCTGAAGCCGCATGGCAGATGCGACTCGCCGACTACCGAAAGGCTCATCCCGCTCTCGCGGCGGAATGGGATCGCTTCGTCAAGGGCGAACTCCCCGAGGGTTGGACCGCCAAGCTTCCCACATTCAGTTCTGCTGAAAAACCCATGGCTACCCGCCAAGCTTCCGGGAAAGTATTGAATGCCATCTCGCCTATCCTGCCCACCCTCCTGGGTGGGTCGGCGGACCTTGCTCCCTCGACGAATACGCTGATCAAGGGAGAAGGAGACTTTAGCAGGGGTAACTATGGCGCGCGTAATTTCCACTTTGGGGTACGCGAACATGGCATGGGCGCAATCCTGAATGGCATGGCGCTCAGCGGGCTTATCCCTTATGGCGCGACGTTCTTCATCTTCTCAGATTATCTACGGCCCGCCTTGCGTCTGGCGGCGCTGATGGAAGTTCATTCCATCTTCGTCTTCACGCACGACAGTATCTTCCTCGGTGAGGATGGGCCCACTCACCAGCCCATTGAGCACTTGCCGGCGTTGCGTGCTATCCCTAACCTGAGCCTGATTCGGCCTGCCGACGCGAACGAGACGGTGGTGGCATGGCGGGTGGCGATTGAGCAACGCGGTGGGCCGGTGGCGCTGTGCCTGACCCGTCAAGGCTTGCCCATCATCGATCGCAGCAAGTATGGAGCGGCGGAAGGCCTGGCCAGAGGCGCTTATGTGCTGGCGAATGCCCAAGGGAAGACTCCGGAGATCATCCTGATTGCTTCAGGCTCCGAAGTCGCCCCGGCTCTCGAGGCTTACGAACAGCTGATGGAAGAGGGAGTTGCAGCGCGGCTGGTGAGCATGCCCTCGTGGGACCTTTTCGAAAAGCAGCCCCAATCGTATCGCGACGAGGTTTTGCCGCCCGACGTGACGGTGCGGCTGGCCATTGAGGCTGCGGCCCCCTTCGGTTGGGAGCGCTATGTCGGAACAAGGGGCGATGTGATCGGCATGAAGCGGTTTGGGGCGTCTGCTCCGGCTAAGGTGCTGGCGGAGAAATTCGGATTTACCACGGCAAATATTGTGCGGCGCGCCCATGAGTTGCTGGGCCGAAGAGCAGTGACGAGTGACGAGTGACAAGTGACGAGCAGAAAGCAAGAAGACAGAAGGCAGTGGAACGGGGGCTAGGGACTGGGCGCGCGGGACTGGGTGTTAGGGGCTGGGGAAAACGGAGGGCAGCGAGTGTAGCGCAGGTCCCGGTCTTTGGACCTGCGGCTCTTCAATAGCAAAAGGCAGGAGGCCGTAGGTGAGGGCAATCCAAAATCCAAAATGTAAAATCCAAAATGGCCCAACCCCTCCCCATCTACCACCTACCAGCTACGACCTACTGACCGGAGAATCTTCGCATGGCTGAAACCACCAAGTTGAGCAATCCTCTGCGGGAGGGGATTCGGATTCACCGGACTCCCGAACCGTGCGCCATGGTGATCTTTGGGGCTTCCGGCGACCTGACGGAAAGGAAGCTTATCCCCGCGCTTTTCTACCTATCGCGCGAGCGCACGTTGCCTGCTGGGTTTTCCGTCATTGGGTGTGCTCGGACGCCAGCCACGGACGAGAGCTTTCGGGAGGAAATGGGCCAGGCGGTTAAGAAGTATTTGAAGCTCTCCGCCGAGAGCGAGCCATTTGTGGAGAGCTTCGGCAAGGGCATCTATTACATCGCCGATGACTTCAGCGACCCAGCGGCTTACGACCAACTGAAGACCCTGTTGGATCGGCTTGACCGGGAACGGGGCACCTCCGGCAACCGCCTCTTCTACCTTGCCACGCCGCCCAGTTTTTTTCCCGTTATCGTGAAGCACCTTGGGACGGCGGGGCTGGCCACTCCGAAGTCTCCCCAAGATTCCTGGACGCGAATCATCATCGAGAAGCCTTTCGGGCGGGACCTTTCCAGCGCCAGGGAATTGAACCAAGTGGTGACGGAGGTTTTCAAGGAAGAGCAGGTATACCGCATCGACCACTATCTGGGGAAGGAAACTGTCCAGAATCTGTTAGTGTTTCGGTATGCCAACGGGATTTTCGAGCCCTTCTGGAACCGGCGCTACATTGACCACGTCCAGCTCGCGGTGGCCGAAGACCTGGGAGTGGAGAACCGTGGTTCTTATTACGAAGAGGCGGGCCTGGTGCGGGATATGATCCAGAACCATGTCCTGCAACTCCTCAGCTTGGTGGCCATGGAGCCTCCGGCCACTTTCGATGCGACTTCCGTGCGCGATGAGAAAGCTAAGCTGCTGCGCGCCATACGGCCTCTGCCGATTGACCGGATCGACGAGTTTAGCGTGCGTGGCCAATATGCGGAGGGCTGGGTGGGTGGAGAGAAGGTTCCGGCTTACCGCGCGGAGCCGAAGGTTTCTTCCACCTCGACCACGGAGACTTATGCCGCCCTCAAGTTCTACATTGACAACTGGCGTTGGGCAGATGTTCCCTTTTACCTGAGGTCCGGCAAGCGGCTGGCGAAGCGCGTTTCAGAGATTTCTATCCAGTTCCGCCGCGTGCCTCACCTGCTTTTCAGGGGCGCAGGAGCGGACGGCATCGAGCCCAACGTGCTTTCGGTTCGCATTCAGCCGAACGAGGGGATTGCGCTGAAATTCTGCGCAAAACTTCCCGGCGCCACAATGCAAATCCGCCCCGTCCAGATGGAGTTTCGTTACGGTGAATCATTCGGCGCGCCGCCACCCACCGCCTACGAGACCCTACTGCTGGACTGCATGTTGGGTGACGCTACGCTGTTCAACCGCAGCGATGCGGTGGAGCTTTCCTGGGAATTGGTGGACCCGATCCTCAGCCATTGGCGAGAGCAAGGACCAAAGGGACTCGCTCCGTACCAGGCCGGGTCATGGGGACCAGCCGAAGCCGATGCTTTGATCGAGCGAGACGGCCGCAATTGGCAAAGGCTGTGAAGAAGGCAGAAATCAGAAAGTAGAAAGCAGAAAGCAGAAGGCAGAAAGTAGAAAGCAGAAGGCAGAAAGCAGAAGGCAGAAAGTAGATGGCAGCAGGCAGAAGGTACTGGGCAGTGAGGTGGGGGGATTGAATTGGCCCTTCAGGCTTTCGGTTCCGAGTTATGGTGCCGGTGGTGAGCCGCCAGTTTCCAATTTCCAGTTTCTGATTTCTAATTCCTAGTTTCTGATTTCTGATTTTTGGGAGTGTCACTTGGCAGGAACAATCGAACCGATTGGATTGGGCGAGCCCCGGGCGGCAGACGTGGCTGACCTGGAAGCCGAGCTCTCGGCTTTGTGGCGGTCGGCTGCTGAAGATCCCGCTGCCAAGAATGTCGTGACCCGTGCCTGCACCTTGACTCTGCTCATTTACGTGGAGAGCGATGAGGCGGCGGAAGAGGTGAGCAACCTGGTTGCCGAGGTGACGCGCCAGAACCCTTGCCGGGCGATTGTCATGATGCTGGAACCGGAGGCCTCTCCCTCGGGGCTTGAGGCCTGGATTTCCGCGCATTGCCATCTGCCGGCGGCGGGCGAAAAACAGGTGTGCAGCGAGCAGATTACCATTCGCGCTCGGGGTGAGGCGGGGCAGGGGTTGGCCAGTGTGGTTCTGCCTTTGACGGTCTCCGGATTGCCGATTTTCCTTTGGTGGCGGGCCGGCGATTTTTCGCCGCCTCCCTGTTTCGACCAGATCCTCCGCCTTACGCAGCACGTCATCGTGGACACGGCGCGGTTTTCGCCCAGCGGGACGCATTTGCAGGACCTGGCCGCGTGGCTTCATAAGTTCGCGGAGAGGATTCAGTTGACTGACCTGAACTGGAGCCGCATCACTCCCTGGCGCGAGCTCATTGCCCAATGTTTTGATTCGCCCGATAGACGGCCCTACCTGGATCGCCTCTCGGAGGTGAGGATTGAATACGAGCAGGATTCCGCGCGCCTGGTAACGCAGCGCGCGCAGGCCCTGTTGCTGACGGGCTGGCTGGCCAGCCGCTTGGGATGGGAATTCCTGATGTCCGAAAGGCGGGAAGAGGCCCAGCCGCGCACTTTCTATTTCAAGTCCGCGGGCGGTATGGTAGAAGTGGAGCGAAACCTGAAAAGAGTTGACAACGCCTGTGGTGTTTGTTTCACCATGGAGTTGAGATCTGAAGGGCCTTCTGCCGCCAGATTCTCCTTCTCGCGCGGGCCGGACGGGAAAGTGGTGAAGACGTCGGCCGAAGTGCCGGGCTTGCTGCCCATTGGACGCTCGGTGCGTTTGGAAGTTCTGAATGAAGCTGAGATATTGAATGAAGAACTAAAATTGGGAGTTCGGGACCGGGGTTACGAAGAGGCCCTGAGTGTAGTGGCGCGCATGATCGCCTCGTGATGCCGGACCGGCGTTGCAAGAGGATGGACAATTGGGGGAGAAGGGGTATCCCGTCCATGGACAAACATCAAGTGAAGGTTTTTTCCAGCCTTGAGGAGATGAGCTGGGCGGCGGTGTGTGCTTTTGAAGACCTGTCGCGCCTCAAGGCCGTCGAGAACAAAGCATTCTCCGCCGCGCTTTCCGGCGGATTGACCCCTCGGATGCTCTATCAAATTCTCGGAAGCCCGGCCCTCGCCGGACGCATTCGATGGAAGAATATTCATCTGTTCCAGGTGGACGAACGCTGCGTTCCACCCGACCACCCTGACAGCAACTATCGGATGATCCGTGAAGCCCTGCTTGATAACGCCGATATTCCGGCCGAGAACTTTCATCGCATGCAGGCCGAGCGGGCGGACCTCGACCAGGCCGCGCGAGACTATGCCCATGAACTTGCCCGCGTCCTCCAACCCCAAGACGGCGACTGGCCGCGTTTGGATATGGTATTTCTTGGCATGGGCCCGGATGGACACACCGCTTCGCTTTTCCCTGGGACTGCGGCCTTGGAGGAGCAAACCCTGTGGGTTCGGCCCAATCACGTTGAGAGACTGGGGTTGCGCCGGCTGACCATGACTTTCCCGGCGCTGAATGCCGCAGCACAGGTGATTTTCATGGTGGCGGGAGCTGACAAGGCGGAGGCCCTGTGCAAGGTGCTGGAAGGACCTCCAGGGCAGTTCCCGGCCCAAAGAGTCCAACCGTTAAACGGGAGCTTGAGCTGGTTCCTGGACGAAGCGGCCGCGAGGAAGCTCAGTCCTGCCACAAGAGGTGAATGGTGACCAAAATAGCGCCGTCTATACTTTCAGCGGATTTCACGCGACTGGGCGAGCAGGTCCTGGCGCTGGAGGCCGCAGGAGTAGACCGATTTCAGGTGGACGTGATGGACGGCCGCTTTGTGCCCAATATCACCTTCGGCCCGCTGGCCATTGAAAGCCTGCGCCCCCTGACGCGCCTGACGATCGAGGCCCACCTGATGGTCGAGCCGCCGGAAGATTTCATCGAGCGGGTCGCCAAGGCCGGGGCGGATACCATCATCGTCCACCAGGAGGCGACGCCGCACCTGCACCGCGCCATCCAGCAAATCCACCACTTTGGAAAGAAAGCCGGCGTGGCCATCACCCCATCAACTCCGGCGAGCACGCTCTCTGAAATCCTGGGGAGCGTGCAACTGGTTTTGGTCATGACGGTCAACCCGGGATTCGGCGGCCAGGATTTCATCCCCGAAACGCTCAACAAAATCCGTCAAGTCCGCAACGCCATCCAGGAACACGGTCTCGATTGTGAGATCGAAGCGGATGGCGGCATCAACAACCAGACCGCGCGGTTGGTGGTGGAGGCTGGCGCCAACGTGTTGGTGTGCGGCACGGCGGTTTTTGATTCGAAGGAAGGCGTTTCCGCCGCCATCCAGGGCCTGCTCGAAAGCTGCGCGTAGGGCAGAGCGGGACCGCATTCACCTGTTGCTTTTCCTTACCCATTGGCCTATAACACCCCCTCTCAAAAGCACGTGCGAAGAATGCAACCTGAACCGGTTTGGGGGAGGCGATTGTGGCCACGAAAAAGAACAACGGGAAGCTGGAGAGGCGTGAATTCCTGAAGAAAGTGGCGGCTGGCGGAGCATTGGCCGGCAGCGCCCGAGGGTTGGCAGGGGAAGAGCCACATCCTTCCGCGCGCCGGGCAGCGGCCGCAGAGAAGCCAGCTTCGGGGCCGCCCAGCGCGGGCACTCGCATCACCTTTCCACGCACTTTCAGCGGTCGTAATCTGAAGATGATTGCCTTCCCGCTGGGTGGAATCGGCACGGGTACGATTTCGCTCGGTGGCCGAGGGCAGTTGCGGGATTGGGAGATCTTCAACCGGCCGGACAAGGGAAATACGCCGGACTACTGTTTCCCTGCCATCTGGGCACAGGCGGAAGGAAAGAAGCCGGTGGCTCGGGTCCTGGAAGCGCGGATTGAGCCGCCCTACGAAGGGCCGAGTGGGCTGGGGTCGAACAACGTGCCTGGCCTGCCGCGCCTTGCTTCCGCGAAGTTCACCGGCGCCTACCCATTTGCGCGCCTCGAATTCGAGGACAAGAAGCTGCCCATCCTCGTCAACTTGGAAGCGTTCAATCCGCTGGTGCCTTTGGATGTTGAGGTGTCCGGTTTGCCCATCGCCGTACTTCGTTACCGGCTGAAAAACCCGACCGCTGCGACTGTGAAGGTGGGTATCGCATTCAGCCTTCAAAACCCTGTGGGAAAAGAAGGGAGACAGGCCAACTTTCGTCAGGCCGAAGGCGTCGCGGGCTTGTTCATGGATAATCCCTTCTTGGCCCCGACTAATCCGCTGAAAGGCTCGATGTTCCTGGGCGTGCTGGGTGCGCCGGAAGCAAACGTTACGTACCTGCGCGGGTGGAAGAGGACGCAGTGGTGGGATGGGCCGTTGACCTTCTGGGACGACTTCACGGATGACGGCGCTCTGACCAGCGACTCGCCCGCTGTGAGCTCGGTGGGTTCGCTTGCGGTCACGCAAGCGCTGCCTGCGGGCAGCGAGACCTCCGTGACCTTTCTCCTTGCCTGGCATTTTCCCAACCGCACGCCTGATCGTTGCGGATGGGAGGCCCCGGCGGCAGAGGACAAGACCACGGTGGTAGGCAACTATTATTGCGAGCGTTTCTCGGACGCCTGGGAAGTGGCTCGGCACGTGGCGCAGCAGCTCCCTTCGCTCGAGGAGCGCAGCTGCCGCTTCGCTGCTGCGGTGGAATCTTCCACCTTGCCTCCGGCGGCGCTGGACGCGGCGCTCAGCAACCTCTCGACCGTGCGTACCAACACGGCTTTCCGCACCGCTGACGGCGAATTCCACGGGTTCGAGGGCTGCAACAACCAATCGGGATGCTGCCACGGGACATGTACCCACGTCTGGAACTACGAGCAGGCGACGGCGTTCGTCTTCCCGTCGCTGGCGCATTCCATCCGGGAATCCGAATTCCTGCGCAACACCCGCGAAGACGGCCTAATGGGTTTCCGCTCCTACCTGCCGGATGGAAAAAAGATCTGGGATAAGGCGGCAGCGGACGGCCAAATGGGCTGCCTGATGAAGCTCTACCGCGACTGGCAGCTTTCCGGTGACACGGAATGGTTGCGGGGCCTGTGGCCGAATGCGAAACGCGCACTCGAATTCGCCTGGATCAAGGGCGGCTGGGACGCCAACCGCGACGGCGTGGCGGAGGGCGTTCAGCACAACACCTACGACGTCGAGTTTTACGGCCCGAATCCTCTCTGCGGTGTCTGGTACCTGGGAGCGTTGCGGGCCGGAGAAGAGATGGCGCGCGCCCTCGGCGACCAGGATGCGGCGGTGGAATACCGGCGGCTCTTTGAAAATGGCAGCAAATGGATCGACGCCAATCTATTCAACGGCGAGTATTACATCCAGAAGGTCGAGGGCCGGCCTAAGGAAGAAGTATTTGACGGAGTGATGGTTGGCATGGGCGCAGCCAACCCCCAGAAACCTGACTACCAAATGGGCGAGGCGTGCCTGGTGGACCAATTGCTCGGCCAATACATGGCACATGTGGCGGGACTTGGGTATCTGCTTGATGAGGAACACGTTCACATGGCTTTGAAATCCGTTTTCCACTACAACTATATCCCCGACTTGAGCGAGCACGAGGCCGTTCAGCGCACCTACGCACTGGATGGTGAGGGAGGTGTGCTGGTGGCGAGCTATGCCTCCGGCAAACGGCCGGAAATCCCATTTCCCTATTTCGCCGAGGTTTGGACCGGCCAGGAATACCAGTTCGCCGCCCACCTGGTGTTTGAGGGGATGACCACGGAGGCGCAAGCTGTAGTGGAAAGCGCGCGCCTTCGTCACGATGGCGAGCGCCGCAATCCCTGGAACGAGCCGGAGTGCGGTCATCACTACGCGCGCGCCATGTCCGCCTGGGCGCTGATTGTTGCTCTGAGCGGGTTTCACTACTCCGGGGTTGACCGCAAGCTGACGCTCACGCCGCGGGTGCGCGCTCAGAACTTCCGTTGCTTCTGGTCGGTCCCCAGCGGATGGGGGAAATTCTCTCAAGCCGTGACGGCGGCCGGCCACAACGTCGAGGTCGAGACGCTCGAAGGCTCAATGGCCGTAGCGAGCCTTGCGCTGGGAGGGAATGGCAAGGCAGCGCGCAAGAAAGTCTCCGCCCGGCTCGGCAAAGAACCCCTGGCCGCGACCTTGCGTGAAGAAGGGAAACTGCGCCTGGTGACGTTTGACCGGGAAGTCCGCATCGTGCCCGGCCTAACGCTCGCCGTCAGCCTGCGGGCGTAAAGCTCCAGTTCGAGGCGCCAATGACGATACGGCTCGGAGCTGTAGGTATCAACGACGCGAGGATTGAGCAGATTTGAGCGAGTGACCTTGAATATAGAGCGCGATGAAACCATGGAGGACTCGGATGTCTACTTCCCGAAGGACTTTTCTGAAGAGCACGGTTGTGGGTGCGGGTTTGGCACTGGGAGATCTTCGGGCCTTGGCCATGGGAGTTGCTGCTGAGCCGCTGCCTGGCGCCCGGAGTTCATCGCGCCTAGGTGCGGAATCCACGGTGGCTGGGGAGTACACGCGAGGGGTCGGTGTTTACCCGGGAGACCCGCGTGAGGATTTTGGCCCGGTGCTGTTGACGGATGCCTCGACCTACAGGAATCTGGCGCTGCGGCGGCCCGCGTATCACTCCAGTTGCTACGATTACAACCTGACGGCCCAACTGGTTACAGATGGAATCAAGGATTCGCATCTCCCCGATTGGGTTGCAACTTGGGTAGGCCTTCGCGGCGAGCTCCCTAAGCTCGAGCGGGAGTTCTTCCTGGACCACAACCCGATCACCGTCGTCGACTTGCGCGGTCCGCGCCCGTGGGTGCAGGTTCAATTGGGAGGCGGGGCGAGGGTTCCGGAGATCGATCGTGTTGAGGTCCTCCTCATCGCGCCTCGCAACTTGAAACCGGAGGACCTGGGTGTTGCCGTCTTGGTCTCCGACGACGGACGGGAGTGGAAGGAATTGGGTAAGGTAACTAATCCGAAGCCTGAACCCGTTACTGGCTCCCCGATAGACTTTCCGCAATCTGGGCAACGGTTCCAGCCTTCCATTCCTCTTCGCTCCGCTTCTCAAAGCCGCTTCTATCGAATCGAACTCGAAGCTGCCAACGCCCCGCCGTTCGCCTCCTTCATGGAATGGCAAGTCTGTGAGGTGGGGTTCTTCCATCAGAACCAGAGAGTGGAAATTGGAGGGCCTTATAGCTTCACCAGTGCGTGGATGAGCGCGGGTTTGGGTGAGGAGTGGGTTTATGTCGACTTGGGCGCTCGCTGTGAATTCGAGCGTGTGGTGTTGTATTGGATCGCGCGCGCCGCGGAGGGATCCCTCCAGGTTTCCGACGATGCGCAGAATTGGCGGGAGATTCAACCCCTGTCTGAGGGAACAGAGAATACTGACGACCTCAGGCTGGCGCAGCCCGTCCAGGGAAGGTACGTGCGCGTACTGATGCAGCGCCCCACCTCGCCGCATGGGTACATTCTGAGCGAAATGGAGGTTTATGGGCGGGGCGGATTTGTCGTGCAAGCGAAGGCCGCGCCCGCAGCTCGACCTGACGGGCGATTGGACCTGGCGGGAGGCGCTTGGCGCCTCGAGCGAGATTCCCTTGTGAACGCGGACGGAGCAACACTCTCCAAGGTGGGATTCCAGGACCAGGATTGGGTCATTGCCACCGTGCCGGGCACAGTGCTCTCCTCTTATCTGAACATCGGTGCAATTCCTGATCCGAATTACGGCGAGAATCAGTTGCTTATTTCCGATTCATTTTTCTACGCAGATTTCTGGTACCGGAACGAGTTCACGGCGCCGGCATTAACCCAGGGTCAGCGTGCTTGGCTGAACTTCGACGGGATTAACTGGAAGGCGGACGTCTTCCTGAATGGCGAAAGACTCGGGCGGGTAGAAGGTGGCTTCATGCGCGGCCGATTCGACGTCACCGGACGTCTGCTCGCTGGCCGCAAAAACGCGCTGGCCGTCCGCATCGAGAAGGATGACACCCCCGGAAGCATGAAGCAGAAGACCTTCGAGAGTCCGGGCAAGAATGGGGGCGCGCTCGGAATCGATAATCCCACCTACCACGCCTCCATTGGTTGGGACTGGATTCCCACCATTCGCGGCCGCGACACGGGCATCTGGGGCGATGTCTACCTTACCCTCAGCGGGGCCGTTACTATCGAGAATCCGTTCGTTTCGACCACCCTGCCTCTGCCCGATACCTCGCGTGCCGAAGTGAGTATCGAGGTTGAGTTAGTGAACCACGCCTCCAAGCCTGTCACCGGAACTCTGCGCGGACGCCTGGCGGAGTTGCAGTTCGAGCAGCGCGTTTCCGTCGACGGCTCCGCAACGCAGAAAGTGAAGTTTGACCCCTCGAACACTCCGGCCCTGCGGCTGCAGAATCCCAAGCTCTGGTGGCCTGCGGGATACGGCGAGCCGCACTTGTACGCCCTGGAGCTGAGCTTCGAGGCGCCGAAGCGCAAGGTATCAGACACCAAGGCGTTCCAGGTAGGCGTTCGGCAAATGTCCTACAGCGAAGAAGGCGGCGCCTTGCGGATTTGGATCAATGGCAGGCGGTTTGTGGCGCGCGGCGGGAATTGGGGCTTCAGCGAGTCCATGCTGCGTTATCGCGCGCGCGAGTACGATGCGGCGGTACGTTATCACCGCGAAATGAACTTCACGATGATTCGCAACTGGGTAGGGCAGGTCGGTGACGAGGAGTTCTTTGCGGCCTGCGATCGGCACGGCATCATGGTCTGGCAAGAGTTCTGGCTGGCCAACCCGGCGGATGGGCCGGACCCGGAGGATGACGACCTGTTCATGCGCAATGTGAATGACTCGGTCCTGCGGTTTCGAAACCATCCCTCGATTGGCCTTTACTGCGGACGGAATGAGGGTGACCCGCCCAAGGCTCTGGATGAGGGCATGAAGAAAGTATTGGCGGAAAAACACCCGGGGCTTCATTACATCTCCAATTCGGCGGACCGCGTTGTGAGCGGGCACGGACCCTACATGGCCATGCCCTTGAGTTTCTACTTCAGTTTGGGCGCCGACCCGAAGCTGCATAGCGAAATGGGCATGCCGAATATACCCCCCATGGAAAGCGTGCGCGCGATGATGCCCGGGTCGGCCTTGTGGCCGCAGGGGCTCGTCTGGGGCCTGCACGATTTCTGCCTGGGTGGCGCGCAAGGCGGTGAGAGCTTCAGGACCACGATCGAGTACGACTACGGCGGCGCCGGCAATGTGGACGAATGGGTTTCACTCGCTCAATTCATCAATTACGAAGGTTATCGCGCCATGTTCGAGGCGCAGAGTAAGTACCGCATGGGGCTCCTCCTCTGGATGAGCCATCCTTGCTGGCCCTCGTTCGTCTGGCAGACCTACGATTACTATTTTGAACCAACGGCGGCGTATTTTGGGTGCAAGAAAGCATGTGAACCGCTCCACATTCAGTGGAACCCAGTCACCGAGAGCATCGAAGTGGTCAACTACAGCGCCGGGAACGTGCGAGGCTTGGCCGCCACGGTGGAAGTCCTGAACATGGACGGGACGAAGCAATGGGAGAAGTCCGCAACCCTGGATAGCGCGGAAGACAGCGTCGTCCCGTGCATCAAGATGGAGTATCCACCCGAGCTGACGTCATTGCACTTCCTGCGGCTCGCCTTGACGCGCGAGGCTGAGACGGTCTCCACGAACTTCTATCTGCGCGGCCGGGAGGAGGGTAATTATCGGGCCATTCGCCAGTTGCCCAAGGTCAACCTGGAAGCGGCAACCCGCGTCCACCGCCAGGGAAATCGGTGGCAGTTAACGACCGAGCTGCATAACCCTTCGAGCCAGCCGGCGCTGATGATCCGCCTGAAAGCTGTGAGAGAGAAGAGTGGAGACCGGATCCTGCCGGCAATTTACAGTGACAACTACATTGCATTAATGCCCGGCGAGCGGCGAACCATTCAGACGGAGTTGGAGCACGCCGACACGCGCGGCGAGACGCCGCGAGTTGTAGTGGAGGGATTCAACGTTGGGCACGTGACCCAGATGTAGCAGCGTCGCCGCCAAGTCGATAGGACCGGCGGGCTTCAATAGTTGAACAGATCCTGGATCCTGAATCCTGATTCCTGCTCTCATGCCGGACGAAGTCTTGATCATCGGCGGCGGTTTTTCGGGTCTGGCGGCGGGTGTCGCACTGGCGGAAGAGGGGCGCGGTGTGCGCTTGCTCGAACAGAAGCCCCACCTGGGCGGACGGGCGCGCTCCTTTCTTGATCCCGCAACGGGCTCCGTGGTGGATAACGGCCAGCACATCATCATGGGCTGCTACCATTCGACCATTCACTTCCTTTCGACTATCGGAACTCTGGACCGCATTCGGTTTCAACAGCGCTTGACCGTCCGTTTCCTTGACCGAAATGGGCGGCTGACAGCGCTTCAATGTCCCGGCCTGCCTTCGCCCTGGCACGTATTGCTCGGCGTGCTGCGCTCCGGAAGTTTCTCTTTCAAGCACAAACTGGAAGTCTTGCGTCTCGGACGATCGCTCCAGTGGGCGCAAGCGATGGACCGTGGCTTGGAAAAGCTGAGCGTGCGCGAATGGCTCACCAGGCTTGGCCAATCCGAGAGCTTGCAGCGCAATTTCTGGGACCTGCTCTGTATTGCGGCACTCAATGAAGACCCCAGCAAGGCCAACGCGGGGCTGTTCGAGCGGGTGTTGCAGTTGGCGCTTTTCTCCTCGCCGGCGGATTCACGGATCGGGATTGCCCGCGTGGGTTTGAGTGAGGTGTATGTGGATGCTGCCACAGCCTACATTCGGGCGAGGGGCGGGCGAGTTGAGTGCAGCCGCAGCGTGGCCAGTCTACTGGTTTCCGAGGGGCAGTGCCGGGGCGTGCGCCTTTCCAGTGGCGAGGAAATTGAGGCGCAGAGCGTGTTGAGCGCCGTACCCTCGTTTCAGCTTGCGAGCTTGTTGCCCGGCGAACTGCTCCGCTTCGAGCCTTTCTTCGCCCCAGTCATTTCCCTTCGGCCCGCGCCGATCATTTCCATCAACCTCTGGTTTGACCGCCCGATCACCGAGCTTGATTTTGTTGGATTGCGCGGCACTACAATTCAGTGGCTCTTCAACAAAGGCAAGATTCTTGGCTCGGGTGAGAATTATGTTTCGCTCGTCCTGAGCGGCGCACACCGGCATATCGGACGCGGCAAGGAAGAATTGTTGGCCATGGCTTTGCGTGAGCTAGGCGACCTTTTCCCGGAAGCGCAGAAGGCCAAATTGCATCATGCCCTCGTTATCAAGGAGCGCTTCGCCACCTTCTCGCCCACCTGGGAAGCTGAGCAGATACGCCCGACGGCCCGGACGCCAGTGTGCGGCCTGTATCTGGCGGGCGATTGGACTGCTACAGGCTTTCCCGCCACCATTGAAAGCGCGGTCCAAAGTGGTTACACTGCGGTGAGGGCTATCCTGGACGATGGTCGAATTCATTGACTGAGGTGGAGATGCAAACAGGCGCAAGTGCATTTCGAATGGCATTGGTTCTGGCCATCCTGACTCTGGTTTTGTGCTCGTCAAGCCTGTCATTCCGAGGAGTCCCGCGTCTGCGGGACGACGAGGAATCTCGCACGTCCACCGTGTCCAGAGCGAGATTCCTCGCGGAGTTTACCCTGAGCGGGCAAAGCGAGATCCTTCGCTGCGCTCAGGATGACAGCGAAGGGCTCGGAATGACAACCTTCGCAAACGTTGCGGCCAAGGGCGAGCAGTCGGCTGGCAAGCCTGCTGACCCTCGCCTGAAACCTGCCTACCGCTTCGAGAAAGGCGGCTGGGTTTATGTTCACCTGGAGGGAACGCCCGGCCAGATTGGGTTCCAGCACGGTTACTTGCTGGCCCCTGAGATCGCGGACGCCTTTGAGGCCGTAAAGCTCGAGGACACGCACAGCACCAAAAGGGATTGGGGTTTCTTCCGCAAGGCCGCGCACGAAATGCTTTGGCCGAAGATCGATCAGGAATACCAGGAGGAACTCGAGGGAATCAGCGAGGGCCTGAAGGCGCACGGCGTCTTGATGGATATCGATGACGTGGTGGCGCTGAACGCCTTTGAGGAACTACCTGACTACTACGTGCCCTGGTATAACTCGCAGCACAAGGTGGCCAGCGCGCCGCACCTGGTCAGCCCCGGCAACTGTAGCGCGTTCATCGCCACCGGCAGCACTACCCGCGACCACAAGATCGTGATCGCGCACAACGCCTGGACAAGTTACCTGGAGGGCGAACGCTGGCGAATCATCTTCGATATCGCTCCGAAGCATGGGTATCGCATCCTGATGGACGGTTTCCCCGGCGTCATTACCAGCGACGACGATTTCGGCGTGAACTCCAGCGGCATCATGGTGACGGAAACGACTATTACGCAATTCGACGGCTGGGATCCGAATGGCAAGCCGGAGTTCATGCGCTCCCGCAAGGCGCTCCAATATGCGAGTTCGTTTGACGACTATGTGCGCATCATGCTGGACGGCAATAACGGCGGCTACGCCAATGATTGGCTGCTGGGCGATCTCAAGACGGGCGAAATCGGCCAATTCGAGTTGGGTCTGAAGGCGCATCAGTTCTGGCGCGCCAGGGATGGCTATTTCGTGGGCTCAAACTTTGCCCGCGATCCGAAAGTGCTGGCTGAAGACACCACGTTTGATATTAACAATCTCGAGAGTTCTCCTAACGCCCGCAGGGTCAGGTGGGAAGAGTTGATGAAGGAATCAAAGGGCAAGATCGACGTGAAAATGGCCGAGAAATTCATGGCCGATCATTACGATTCTTACCAGAAGAAGGTGGACCCTGACGAGCATTCTCTCTGCGGACACGGTGATCTTTCCGCTCGCGGCGAACCGGTTTGGGAATGGGCGCCTTACTATCCTGGTGGCGCGGTGCAGGGAAAGGTCATGGATGCCACGATGGCTAAAGCGATGAGCTTTTACGCGCATATGGGCCACCCTTGCGGAATGGATTTTCTTGCTGCACCCTTTCTTAAAGCGCATCCTGAATTCGCCTGGGAAGCGCCGCTGCTGCGTGATATGAAGGCCGGCCCGTGGACGCTGTTCAAAGTCGGCCAAGGACAACCGTAGCGACTTCTCGCCAGCGATTCCTGTCGAGTTGCAGAAAACCCGGCGACCGTAAAAAGCCGCCCCGGCGGGCGTTGGAGCCCTGAAGCGCGAGGGTGTGGATTCTTCATTTTCTCCTCCCCTTTTCGTAAGCTTCCCAAGGGGGGAGGTGTGGATCTGTATTTGCTCCTCCCCTCTCCCCCTTGGGGGAGAGGGGCCGGGGGGTGAGGGGGTCAAAGCTGTGAAGCCAGAAACAACGCAACGCTATCGCCAGCGCCGCTCCCTCGCCCGTGGCGAAGTGGAGATTGCCAAGGCACGCCAGCTTCGCCGGAATGAAACCGAATCCGAAGAGGTCGCTTGGCGCTTATTGCGGACTCTCAGATTCAACGGCTTCAAGTTTCGCCGCCAGCACGCAGTGGGTCGGTACATTGTTGATTTCTGCTGCCCCCAGCGGCGGCTGATTGTGGAACTGGACGGCAGCGTCCACGCCCAGCCAAGCCAGACCAAGCGCGACACGAGCCGCGACGCGGAACTCAAACGTAGGGGATACACCGTGACGCGATTCCCAAATGGCATCGTTCTGGAGGCGCCGGAGCTGTTTCTGGAGAAAGTGCTGGACGTCGCGTGGTCATTGC
>JBAVYG010000459.1:0-4589 GCA_049698675.1 Terriglobia bacterium | reverse complement strand
AGTGAACACATATGTTCTATTATCTTTATATCAAGTTCCATAACCAGTTTCACCTCCTCAATCTCTTCCGCTACATCACTTTCCGAACTGCTTACGCGAGCCTGACCGCGCTGTTGCTCTCCTTGGTCGTTGGTCACTGGCTTATACGGGTGCTCAAGGAGTTCCAGATCGGCCAGTACGTCCGGGAAGACGGGCCGAAGTCCCACCTGTTGAAGGCGGGCACTCCGACCATGGGCGGCGTGCTCATCAATCTCTGCATTTTCGTTCCGACCCTGCTCTGGTCCGACCTCGGAAATGTTTTTGTTTGGCTGGTTCTAGGGGTCACGGCGGCTTTTGCAGGGATTGGATTTTGGGACGACTACCAAAAGGTTCGGCGGCGGAAGAATCTGGGCCTGACCGGGCGGACCAAGTTCTTGCTTCAGATTCTGGTCAGCTTCGTCTTTGGTGTTGTGCTGATTTTCTTTTCGGCGCGTGGTCTTTACTCGACCACCTTGACGTTCCCTTTCTTCAAGCGCTTCCGGCCTGATTTCTTGATCCACGGTTTTCTTTCCCGAGTATGGACCTACCCTTTGGCCTTTTTGCCTTTCCTGCTCTTTGTAGTCCTGATTCTTGTGGGCTGCTCGAACGCGGTCAACCTTACCGACGGACTGGATGGGTTGGCCATCGGTTGTGTCGTCGTTGCCGCCTCAGCATTGACGGTCCTGACCTATGTCACCGGCCATGCAGTTCTCTCCGAGTATCTGGACTTGGCGCACCTGCCGCGCGT
Source organism: Terriglobia bacterium (assembly GCA_049698675.1). Classification (GTDB taxonomy): domain Bacteria; phylum Acidobacteriota; class Terriglobia; order UBA7540; family UBA7540; genus CAVROP01. Next base: position 3,823 of record JBAVYG010000459.1, on the reverse strand, counting down.
GGGTGAGCTGACCATCTTTTGCGGATCGATGGTGGGGTCCAGTCTCGGATTCCTCTGGTACAACGCTTATCCGGCAGAGATCTTCATGGGCGACGTCGGTTCGCTGGCACTCGGCGGCGCGATCGCAGCGGTTGCGGTGATCATCAAACAGGAGCTCCTATTACCGTTTATTGGCGGCGTCTTCGTGATCGAGGCGATTTCCGTGATTATCCAGGTGGTGTCGTTCAAGCTCAGGGACAAGCGGGTGTTCAGAATGGCCCCGATTCATCACCACTTTGAATTGGAGGGGTGGAAGGAGTCCAAGGTCATCGCGCGCTTCTGGATCGCGGCGCTGGTTTTTGCACTCTTGGCGCTTTCGACGTTAAAGCTGAGATAATGCTGTTTGTTGTCCGTCGTCAGTTGTCCGTTGTCAGTCGCGATGCGTGGAGAACGCGGTCTTGCGCTGATGCAAGACCAAACTTATGATGGCGGATCCTTTTCCAATTTACATGTGCTACGGACAACGGACTACTGACCACGGACAACAGCAATCTTTCGCAAGAATGGCCGGTCGCTGCCCCGGGGGATCGCATGAATGATGTACGCGGGAAGCGCGTGCTCGTTGTCGGCCTAGGGAGGAGCGGGCACGCGGCAGCACTCTGCCTACAACGGCATGGCGCGGTCGTGACGGTGACCGATAGCAAACCTCCTGCCGCGTTCGCACCCCTCCTGCCGGAACTTCTGGCACAAAAGATTGGTGTGCAGCTTGGGTCGCAGCGTGCCGAAGTCTTTCTCGCTCACGATCTCGTGGTTGTCAGCCCCGGGGTGCCGTGGGACTTGCCTCAACTGCAGGCAACTCGCGCCCGCGGCATTCCTGTAGTTCCTGAGATTGAAGTTGCGAGCTGGTACTTGAGCGATCCCATTGTGGGTGTTACCGGCTCAAACGGCAAGACCACCACGACAACCCTTCTGGGCAAAATGCTCGAGGCCTCCGGCTTCCCGACTTTTGTGGGCGGGAATATTGGCGTGCCTCTGAGCTCCGCAGTGGATCGGGTCACAACGGGTTCGATCATAGTCAGCGAGTTGAGTAGTTTTCAGTTGGAAGCCATTCGCGATTTTCGTCCCCACGTGGCTGTCTTGCTGAACATTTCACCGAACCATCTGGACCGCCACCCTTCCTTCGAGGCCTATGCCCAGGCAAAAAGGCAGATCTTCCGCAACCAGCGGGCGGAAGATTATGCCGTCCTGAATGCTGATGACCCTTGGGTGCGTGGCCTCAGTCCCGCCTTGGCGGGCCGCAAGGTGTTCTTCAGCCGGTTACAGCAAATTCCCTGCGGGGTCTTTGTTTCAAATGGGAATGTCGTGTACCGCATGGGGCACCTGGAGCGACAGCTACTAGAGACAAGGGACGTGCGCCTTCGGGGTGGTTTCAATCTGGAAGATGTTCTAGGGGCTGCGGCTGCGGCCTGCGTGCTTGGAGCGGACTTCGACGCCGTGCGCAGCGCGGTGCGGGAATTTAAAGGCGTCGAGCACCGGCTCGAGTATGTTCGAAGCCTATGTGGGGTGGAGTTTTATAACAATTCCAAAGCCACCAGCGTGGATGCCACGGTAAAGTCGTTGGAGGCCTTCGAGCAAGGTGTTCATCTCATTATGGGAGGAAAGGACAAGGGTGCTCCATACGCGCCTCTGCGGCCCCTATTGAAGGACAGGGTCCGCGAGGTTCTCCTTATCGGTGCGGCGGCGGATCGCATTGCGCAGGAGCTCTCGGGCGCAGTGGAATTGATGCGCGCGGGCAATCTCGAAAACGCCGTGCTGGAAGCGTTCCAGTGCGCCCGTCCTGGTGATGTGGTGCTCCTCGCTCCGGCTTGTTCGAGCTTTGATCAGTTCCAGGATTATGAGCATCGTGGCCGCGTGTTTAAGGAGGTGGTAGAGCGGCTGGCGCAAGATATTGAATCAGGATCGGTGGAATGGAGATGGAAGCCTGAAGGTCAAGTGGAGACTGGGGCGCCTGGGAGGCTGGCCTTGGCCGCCACACCTCCGCAGGCGTTGCAGGTTTGGTCGCAGGAAGCCTCACTGGAACCCCTTCCAGACAAAGCTGCCGAGTCGGGGAATCTCATTAAGGAAACTGCGAGCGTTGGGTTAGATGTCTCCGGACAGTTACAGGCTGAATCACTCGCGGGTTCATCCGAAGAGAGGCCCGAGGCGAGTCCCGAACCTCCACCAAAAATATTAGCGCCAGAAGTTAAAGAGGTGCTCAATCAAGTTGCCGAGGCTGTCGATAAGGAGTTGAAGCGTTGCGCAACTACCGGTTCCGCAACAGAAAGCCGGCTCCATGAGCCGACCCTCGTTTACGAAATCAGTGCCGAAGAACTTCCCCCGGCGGAAATTGAGCCGGCAGAGGATTACTCTGCCGAACCTGAAACGAGTCAACCCCAAGCGCCCCGCACACCTGAAAGGACGGACGACGCTCAGTTGCCGTACGAGGCGAGAGCAGATGAGAAAGGTGTTGCCGCCGGCTCAGCGGGCGGCGATTTCGCAGAAGGGGGCGCGAAAGACATGTGCAGCCCTTCAGAAGGCAGCCCCGCCATAACGGATAAGAAGAAGCCGAAGTCGGCGGCCCCTGATTCGGCATCTCAGTCCCGACTACCCGGAATGGACTAACAGAGCATGGCAAACCGACTTCAATCCGACAAAATTCTGTTTGGCACCGTCGTGGCATTGACGCTTTTCGGAGCCCTGATGGTCTTCAGCGCCTCGGCGGTGATGGCCACCGAGAGGTTTGGCAGTAGCAGTCACTTTCTAGTTCGCCAGTTGGCATGGGCTGGAGCGGGGCTTGTTGCCCTGGTCGTGATGATGTATTTGGACTATCGCCGTCTCGCCAGCCCTGTGGTGGTTTTTCCGGCGTTGGCCTTGCAGTTGACATTGCTGGTGGTTGTTTTGTTTGCTGACCGCAGCCACAACACTCGCCGCTGGCTGCATTTGGGATCTGCCAGCTTGCAGCCTTCCGAATTGTCCAAGATCATCCTGGTCGTATTCCTTGCCTATTTCCTTGAGCAGCGGCGGGGCGAAGTAAACGATGTGAAGCATACCCTGCTCCCTATTGGCCTGACCGCCGGGGCGACTACGGCGCTGGTGATGGCGGAACCGGACTTCGGAACCTCCCTGGCCATTGCCATGATCGTTGCGGCAATGCTATTCGTAGCGGGGCTTCGCCTGAGGTATTTTGCCAGCCTGGGTCTGGTGGCGGTTCCTGTGGTCTACTGGCTAGTCTTCCATGCTACCTACCGCTACAACCGTGTGCTGGCTTTCCTGAACCCTTATGCCGACCCTCTCGGAAAAGGGTTTCAGATCATTCAATCCTTTATTGCAGTGGGCACGGGGGGAATTACCGGAGTGGGGTTGATGGAGGGGAAACAAAAGCTCTTCTATCTTCCTGAGCCCCAGACCGACTTCATTTATGCAGTGGTGAGCGAGGAGTTGGGCTTCATCGGGGCGATTGCGCTTGTAGGGGCTTTTGGAATCATCCTCTGGCGAGGGTGGCGGGCAAGTGCTAGTTGCACGTGCGAGTTTGGCCGGTTGTTGGCCATTGGCCTGACGGTCATGGTGGTTGGGCAAGCTCTGGTGAACATGAGCGTGGTGCTCGGCCTGCTCCCTACCAAGGGTATACCGTTGCCGCTCATAAGTTACGGTGGGTCGTCACTTTTCGTCACGCTGGCTGCGGTGGGCATCCTTCTCAACATTTCACAAGAGGAAGGGTAGGTTGGTAGTGGGTCAATTTGATGCTGTAGCGGCGAGTTTATCTCGCCAAATGGCGGCGTAAAGCCGCCTCTACATCAAATTGACC
>JBAVYG010000458.1:0-7578 GCA_049698675.1 Terriglobia bacterium | reverse complement strand
CGACTGGAACGAGAGCAAATATAACCGGGTCACCCAAGCGGAACGGCAAGTGGGCTCTTCCTTCAAGGTATACGTCTACTCGCAGGCGATGCTCGAGGGCATGTCACCCTTGGACACGATTGTAGATGCGCCGGTCAGTTACCACACTTCCTCCGGCCTCTGGGCGCCGCACAACTACGATGAAAAGTACGAAGGGACCATCACCCTGCTGCACGCGCTGGCCGAGTCGCGCAACGTTCCAGCCGTTCGCCTGCTGGGGAAAATCGGGGTTGATAGCGTCATAAGACTGTGCCGCAAATTTGGCATCACCTCACGGCTGGTTCCCAACCTGCCGCTGGCGCTGGGCGCCTCGGATCTGACCCTGCTCGAGCATACCTCCGCTTTCACCACTTTCCCGAACGACGGTGTCCACATCGCGCCGCGCATGGTCTACCGTGTGACCAATTACGACGGGCGAGTGATCGACGATTTCCAGCCGGAAGTCACGGACGTTCTTCCGGCTTCTGTCGCACGCCTCATGGTTTCGATGTTGCGGGAGGTCTTCAACTCCGGCACGGCCGTGCGGGCTAGGTCGCTGGCCCAGAAATACCCCATGGCGGGCAAGACGGGCACAACCAACGATTTCACCGACGCGTGGTTTCTCGGTTTTACGCCCTCCCTCACCTGCGGCGTGTACGTGGGCTTTGATGACCACCAAACGCTCGGCGAGAAGGAAGAAGGAGCGCGTGTGGCGCTGCCCATCTGGATGCAGTTTATGAGCGAGGTCCTGAAGGAGCGGCCCGTCGAGGACTTCCCGCACTCACCGCTCCTGACGAACCCCGGCCAGGTGAAGGAAATCCTCGCCAGCGCCGGGCCTGAGCTAATGCTGGGTGGGAGCCCGCCAAGCGTGACCGCAGCCGGCGCCCAGCCTACGTCAGAGCGGGCGGGACACGCGGCTGGCCAACCGGAGCCAAAACCCGCCTCTCCGCCACCTCCGGCAGGTTCAACCTCATCAGCTCCTGGCGTCGCGGTAACACCAGTGTCCTCTACGGCCACCGGAAGTGCGGCTGCGCCCGCCAAGGCGAAGCCCGAAGCCTTGCCCGCTCCGACAAAAACGAAACCCTCCTCCTCCCCTGCCGGCGACAAAGCCACACCCAATCCTCCTCCGAGTGCGGCGCCCAGTCCTAATCCTGCGCCGCGTTGAGCGGCGGTAACACGCGCGTTAGGTGCGCAGAGCCGCCTCCGAGTCTTTGCCAAGAGCACGCTTCATTCTCCCGCCTCAGGCGCGCGACCCGCTCCCGCCGGGTGCGGAGAGGTGCTCTGGATGCGAGATGGCAGAGTGCGTCGGAGGGGGCCACGCCGGGCTTTTTACACGTGGGGAGATTTTCGATGACGACCAACCCGTGTAGTCGCGGCTGAACACCGATTAAACAGGGCAAATTCACAAGGCAGACCTTCTGAACAGACTCGGGCGGTCACGATCTTGCGGCCCGGGCGCATTGAGTATTACCAGCGCAAGTGGGCTGAGTCTGGGCTGAACATAGCGGTGAAACAGGCCTCTGCACAACGCCAAACAGGATTGTGCACGAAAAACGCCCTTCTATGAAAGTGAGTGTGGCGATTGGCCGGGTGGCGCAGACGTGCCGTTTTTTGGCATGTCTGCGGTTCACCTGGGCGACGGATTCTTCACCGCGCATCACCAAGGGGCGCATACATGCCGACAAAAAGCGTCGGCACGTATGCGCCACCCGCGGGAATGAAGAACAGAGGCTAGGAGCTGGTGGCTGGGGACTGGCACCCCCTCAAGGCTTACCGGGCTCTAAGTTCCAGGTATGCGTTCTGCGAGCGACGCGGCTTGTGTTGTAGCGTCTTTGGGGTCCGGCATATTTGCGAACCCGCCGATATAGCGGCCCTTCCGGAAGATGCACATCCCGCCCAGGTATTGGTCATCGGCCTGGAAGGCTTCGTCCGCAACCTGCGCCGGCGAGGCTTCTCCGAATCGTTGTCGCAACTTGCTCAAGACGGCCGCCGCAGACGCCGGCGATGCTTCAATTACTACGAACGCCTGCCCCTGCTCATAGTGTGCTACGAAGCCGCGCTTCAGCAGGCGCAATCCTAAAACACTTTCCGGAATCAAGCGCACGGAGGCCAGCTTCTCTGTGGGGAACCAGGAGAGCGCCGCCGGGGGCAGCGAGCGGCCCGGTATACGTTTCTCGGCTTCCCTCACAAACGCCCGGAGCGCCGCCGTCTGGCCTTTTTCAGGGTTGGCAGCCAGCTCCACGTAATACTTGCCCTTGCAGAAGAGCGCCCGCCGCGGCAGGATTTGGCCACCCATGCCGACCTTCTCGATGGGCAGGTGGGGATCGAGATTCGCCGTAAAAACCCCGTAAGCGGAGTCGGCGTCGGTCATCTCGAAGACATCGACGAGGATGGATTCGCCCCCCGATTGGCAGGTCACCCCCTGCATTTGAACGAAGCCGTAGAGAATGTAACCTTCGGCGTTCCCATCCATGTACTCGAACAGGTTGTCGGCAGTGAAGCGGCGCGGGCCGCCTAGCTGTTCCCATCCCGCTACCAGATGGCAGTCCGCCACGTCCGCCGCGGGCGCGGCGGAGGCGACCGCCAGCATTATCAGAGCTAATCTTAGAGACTTCACGCGAACAACTCCTGCGCGCGCGCCAGCCGGCTCGAAACCTTCACCCCAAATGGACAGGTCACGGTGCAGCTTACACAATCCTGGCAGCGCACGGAGGTGACCTCCGCGGGCAGGGCCAGAAAATGCTCGCGCCCCAGCGAGAATTGCCCATAACCCTCGGCGTAGGTGAGATAACGCAGCAGGTTGGCCACCGGCAGGCGCTGGGCGCAAGTCCCCTCGCATTCATTGCACATTCGGCAATAGAGGGGGCCGATCTGCTCGAGTCGCTGCGCCAGCAGTTTCTCCTCGACCTGAGAGTAAGGCTCCGCCATGGCCCTCAGGTTTTCCTCGAGCTGGTCCATGTCGGTCATGCTCGGAATGGTCGTGTTTACCTTCGGATTCTTCAGCACCCACTTCAGCGCGGCCAGCAGCGCCCCATCTTTGGTGAGTTGTGGATAAAATGCTCTGCGAGGATTCCCAGCGCGGAAGCCGCCCGCCATCACCTTCATTGTTACAACGCCCAGGCCTGCATTGCTGGCCTGTTCAATCAACGCATCCATGCTCTTGTCCATGGTGAAGTTGTACGTGACCAGGACAACGTCCAGGGCGCCTTTCTTGACCAGGAATGGAATCATGTCCTTCGCGTTGTGCGTGCTGAGGCCGGCAAAGCGGATTTTTCCCTGCTGCTTGGCAATCTGCTGGGCCTCGAACAATTCATCCGGAACATCCGATGTCTTGTCCCTGCCATGCACATACCAGATGTCGATGTAATCGGTCCCGAGCTCGCGCAAGCTCGTGTCAAGGTCACTCAAGGCGCTATCCTTGGTGCGTCCCCCGGACTTGCTGGACAGGACGAGGTCCTTGCGTTTCTTCTTGAGCGCAGCGCCGACCATCCGTTCGTTGTTACCATGCTGATAGCCACGCGCCGTATCGAAATAATTGATGCCGACGTCCGATGCGCGCTCGATGACGCTAGCGTCGGACGTAACCATGCACCCAAACCCCACCGCAGTGACTTTCAGGCCTGTTTTCCCGATGGTGCGATAAGTCAGTTTCGGTGTGGATGCGAGCGACGGTGGCGGCGATGATTGGACCGTTGCTTTGCCAAAGCCAGCGGTGGAAGCCAGCCCGGCGACGGGGAGTGCCAATCCCGCATACAGAAAGTCACGGCGAGAAGAATTCGATTTCATAAAGACGCCTCCTTGTAAAATAGACGATGCACAAATCAAGATCCCCCATCTTAGACGTTCCGGCGAGTTCAGGCTACTTTTTGTTGACAGACATTGCGTTTGGCGCGTAGGAATGGAATCTGCCGGTCTCCTCTTACAAAATTCAGCCACTCCTCTCGCGTCGCCTACGCCGCAGGCGTAGCGCTGCTGCCTTTTCAGCCGCTTGCTGAAAAAGTCATCCCAGTCTCGTCGCAAAAAGCCGGAGGCAATTCCGACCGTCCTCGCCCAAGCGATGATCGCAGAAATTCTTCGCAAGACACGCAGAAGTTCGGAACTAGTGCCACAGCGCGGCCATTAGCCGCAACCAAAAGCAGATTCTTCGCTCCGCTCAGAATGACATGTCATCCTGATCCCGCCTTGCGGGAGAAGGATCTGCTTTTCTTCGTGCCGCGCGATGAAGTTGGCGCCTAGTGCTGCGCAGTCCTCCTGAGCGCAGTCGGGAAATCAGGCGGCTTGGGCCTTGGAATCAGCAGGAAGATCGAGCCTCATTTCGCATTCATCGCCGTCACGGCTCGTGGTGCGGAAGCCGAGTTTCCGGAAAAGGCCGATAGCCCGATAGTTCGAAAGCTCCGTGGTGAGGAAAACCTTGGTGAGCCCCATCCCAAGCGCCCAAGCCAAAGTCAACTCACTCAGCACGGTTCCCAGCCCTTCCTCTCGGTAGTCCTGAAGGACAAAAATCGTGAACTCGACTTCATCTTGGCGAATCGGGCAGAGGAGGGTGTGAGCCACAATCTTCTTGCCATCAAATGCGAGGAGTGCGTGAGAGCTATGCTGAAGCTGGTCCAACCAGCGGGCAATGCGCGGGACGTCCGGTGGAGGGAGTCCTTGTGCCACGCGCTTAGGTTCGAAGTTCGAGTACATTTCGACGAGTGTCCCGAAATCCTCGGAACTGTACACCCGCACCGTGAGTGTCCGTCCCTTTCGGGTTCGGACCTCTGTGGGCTTAAATCCAGCTTCCGGGGCGCTCCTCATAACTTGAATTCAGGCTGAGCACGCTCGCGGCCAAAAACCCTCGAATGAACTGCCATCCCCTGCCAACTGAAAGGAAAGGCTGTCCTTAATCCAACTCCCAGCAGGATGCTGAAAAACCCTTGTGAACCTTGTCATTCCGAGCGAAGCGAGGAATCTCGCTCTCGAAACAAAGGACTTGCGAGATTCCTCGTCGTCCCGATCAGATCGGGACTCCTCGGAATGACAGGCTAGACGGGTTTTCAGCATCCTGCTACGGGCCGCGTTTGGAAGGGCAGGTGTAATCATGTGTCCGTGGAGTCCAAAGGGTTGCGGGAAAACTCGCATAATTCAAGGCGAATCCTGCGGTGGGCTGGGTAGTCTTTGATTTTTCTCAGGAATAGAGGTCATCCTTAGCTTGAGCCGATGCGCGTCACAATGCTAAGCTCGACTGCATGGGTGAAGTAGCGGCCAATCAACCAGAAAGAGTCTCCGCGGTTGAACAATATCGCGCCTTGCTCGAGATATCCGAGTCCATTGCCACACACCGGGACCTGCCTGCGCTCTTCCATGCCATTGCCCAGCGCCTTCACCGGCTTGTCACTTTCGACTTTATCGGGCTGACACTCCCCGATGCGGATCGCACTACAGTGCGCCTCCACGTGCTCGAGAGTTCTCTTCCCACCGAGGTGAAGGAAGGCTTTGAATTCCCCATCGAGGAGGCTACACAGGAAATCGTCTGGGAACAGCAGAAGGCGCTGGTGGTTACCGACCTCGAATTCGAAACCCGTTTCCCCCGCAATGTGGAGTTGCTGCGCAAGGAAGGCATAAGGTCGTTCTGCCTGCTCCCTCTCACCACCGCGCAGCGGCGCGTGGGCGCGCTGGCCTTCGGGTCAGTAAAAAAGGAGGCTTACTACGGAGCCGACCTCGAATTCCTGCAGCAGGTGGCGGCGCAAGTTGCGGTCGCCGTGGACAATGCTCTGAACTTCCAGGACGCCCAGGTCTATCAGGAACAGCTTTCTCGCGAACGTGACCGCCTGCGGTTGCTCCTCGAACTAAACAATGCCTTGGTGTCGAACCTCGACCTACGCGAACTCCTCAAGGAGATCGCCGCCTGCTTGCGGAGAGTCATACGCCACGACTACACCGCCCTGGCTTTATATGATCCGGCCACGAATGAGATGCGCCTTCGCGCTTTGGATTTCCCCGAAGGTAAAGGACTGATCCAGGAGGAAATGGCCATTCCCTTGGAAGGATCAGCCGGCGGCGAGGTGTTCACTACACGCAAGCCCTTGCTGGTGGACGCGGCGAACACAAACCGATACCAATCCCCCATCTCCCGCTTGGCGGTTGCCGAAGGCCTTAAATGCTTTTGCATCCTCCCCTTATTCACATCCACTCGCGACCTCGGGATCTTGGCCCTTGGCACCCTCGCCGAAGATTCATTCCAACAGGAAGATGTCGACCTCCTAACCCAGGTAGCCAACCAGATCGCCATTGCCGTTGAGAACGCGCTTGCCTACCGCGAGATAGCGGAACTAAAGAACAAGTTGGCGGAGGAAAAACTCTACCTGGAAGAGGAAATCCGGACCGAACACAACTTCCAAGAAGCGATCGGCGAAAGCGCGGCGCTGAAGCGGGCACTCAGCCAGGCGGAGACCGTTGCGCCCACTGACTCAACGGTCCTGATTCTGGGAGAGACAGGGACCGGCAAAGAGATGATCGCCCGGGCCACCCACGACCTAAGCCGGCGGCGGGAGGGCACCTTCGTCAAGATCAATTGCGCGGCGATCCCGACCGGCCTGCTGGAAAGCGAACTTTTCGGCCACGAAAAAGGCGCCTTTACCGGCGCTATCGCACAGAAGATCGGGCGCTTTGAACTGGCTCACCACGGAACCCTTTTCCTCGACGAAGTCGGCGATATTCCTCTCGAACTTCAGCCCAAGCTCTTGCGAGTATTGCAGGAAAGAGAGTTTGAGAGACTGGGTGGAACCCGCACCCTTCGGGTTGATGTTCGCGTCGTGGCGGCTACGAACCGCAACCTCGCTCAAATGGTTGAAGAGGGCCTTTTTCGCCGCGACCTTTACTATCGCCTGAACGTCTTCCCCATCATGGTTCCACCCCTCCGCGAACGCAGCGAAGACATCCCCTTGCTGGTGCGCTATTTCGTGCAGAAATACGCGCGCCTGATGGATCGCCGTATTGAAACCATCTCGGCTGAGGAAATGGACGCCCTTACACGCTATCACTGGCCGGGTAACGTGCGGGAGCTCGAGAATCTGATCGAGCGCGCCGTGATTCTCTCTCCCGGGCCCGAACTCCGCCTGCCCGTGGCGGAGCTAGAACAGCATTCCGAAATTCCCTCAAACCTTACCTTGCAGGCGGCGGAGCGCGAGCACATCCTTCGAGTTCTCCATGAGACAAACTGGGTGGTTGGCGGCCCTCATGGCGCCGCCACTCGACTCGCTATGAAGCGGACCACGCTTCAATCCAAAATGCGCAAACTGGGCATATCCCCGCGAGATCTTTAGCAGGCTGATGAAAAAGTCGCCGCGCCGCGCTCTGTAGCGCCGGCATCTTGCCGGCTTCGATGAGCCTAGAGTCTTTGCCGGCTGGAAGCCGGCGCTACGGCAGCGCCCCAAAACCTTTTTCATCGGCCCATTAGTAATACTAGGTTAAGTTGTTCAAGAGCTGTCCAGTTTAGGAAATCGCATGTGGCACCACGGGCAAAAGCCGCCGAGCCTAATCAGAATTTGCTGCAGCCTCCTCCGCACTTGGGGCAAAGTC
>JBAVYG010000457.1:0-4459 GCA_049698675.1 Terriglobia bacterium | reverse complement strand
CGGTTACTCGGCCGACGGCTTTGCTTCCGTGGCAGGAGATTGCGGTTCGGACTGGGCCTGAGGCTGGGACTGGGCCTGAGGCTGGGCCTGGGTCTCCACTTCGCCTTCCACCCTCACTTTGATGAAGGCCGTTACTTCCCTGTGCAGTTTTATCGGCACGTCGTACTCACCCAGAACCTTCAGGGGTGAATCGAGAGCGATCTTCCGCCGATCGATGTTGTACCCTTGGGCCGCCATTTTCTCGGCAATGTCGATGGCCGTGACGGAACCGAAGAGTGTTCCCTTTTCTCCGGATTTTCGAGTCAGGGTTACGCTGACCCCCTGGAGCAGCTTGGCCAGGTCCTCCGCGTCGCCCTTTTCTTTTGCCTCCAGCTTCAGAAACCGGACGCGTTGCTGCTCCATCCGCTTACGGTTCTGAGGCGTAGCGGCGAGTGCCAGATTCTTGGGCAGAAGATAGTTGCGCCCGTACCCGTCAGCCACTTTCACCACTTGCCCTCTTGATCCAAGCTTTTCAATATTCTCGAGCAGAATTACTTCCATCTCTAAACTCCATGTCTTCGGTAGCTCGTGCCGACCCCGGCCCCTCTGGTGGATAGCTCCCGTCGCCTCGAGGCCCCATCCTGGCGGGTGTGCGTTCCAGCGACTGGCTAGCCGCCGGTAGAAAACGGCAACAACGCAATGTTCCGTGCACGTTTGATCGCCAGGCTCAAAGATCGTTGGTGGGTCGAGCATGTTCCGGTCAGGCGGCGAGGGAGTATCTTGCCCCGCTCGGAAATGAACCCTCCCACCAAGCGGGCATCCTTGTAATCGATGACGTCAATCTTTTCCTCGCAGAACTTGCAAACCTTTCGCCGGCGGAAGAACTGCTTCTTGGGACCTGAAGGCCCACCCTCCCGCCTTGATTGCGGGCGCTCCGACTCTCCAGGACTGGTTCTCGGCACTGCCATATTGATCTACTCCTTCATTCTTGGGGTGCTTCCGCTGCCGGCTGGGGAGCCGGCGCCACGGCAGGCTTGGAGCGGCGCTTCTTAGACTCCTGTTTTGCCCGGAGAGCTTTGAACTTCTCGGCGCGCTCCAAGTCTTCGTCAATCCGCACGCTCAGATATTTGATCACCGTGTCGATAACCTTCAAGCGGCGTTCAAACTCTTTAACGGTATCACCAGAACCCTGCAACCGGAAGAGAACATAAAACCCCTCACGTTGCTTCTGGACCCGATAAGCAAGCCGGCGGCGGCCTAGCTTTTCCACTTTTTCGAGCTTGCCGCCCGTGCCCGCCACCACGCCTTCCATTTGCGCGATCAGCTTGTCAACGTCTTCTTCGGTGACGTCGGGCCGGACGATAAAAATGATTTCGTAATTACGCATGGAACCTCACGATGGTTGGCTTGGAACCCGCCGGTTAAAGCGGTTCATCGCCTTTTGCGAACCTTCTCTAAGAATAACGTGCACAGCTTCACAGGCTTGGTCGAGCATTTCAGCTACGGTTTCCAGGTCGGCCTCACGGAATCGGCCGAGGAGGTACGAAACCATATCCTCGATCGGCTGATCCGGTCTGACGCCCATTCGGACGCGAACGAAATCGCCCGAATCGAGTGCGCCGATAACGGACTTCATTCCTTTGTGGCCCCCTGCGCTGCCTCGGGGCCGAATGCGCAAGCTGCCCAGAGGAAGATCCGCGTCATCCACCAGCACAATCAAATCGCTTACGTCCAGCCTATACTTCTCAGCCAGCCTGGCCACGGCCATCCCGCTCAAATTCATGTACGTCTGGGGCTTAGCCAGCAGAACATCCAAACCATCTATCCGCGTGGAAGCCGTCAACGCCTGAGCTTCGTGATGGGCCAATTCCAAACCACATTCGTCGGCGAGGCGGTCGACTGCCCTAAAACCCAGGTTGTGGGGTGTCAGGTAGTACTCGTAGCCGGGGTTTCCTAAACCCGCGATCAGTTTCATTTCGAAAATCGAAACTCGAAATTCGAAACTCGAAGAGCGAAATTCGAAAATACCTTCCGATTTTCGGGTTTCGAATTTCGAGTTTCGCTTTTCGAATTCCAGTTTCGAAACGCCTAGCTTTCCTTCTTACCTTCCTTCTTGGCTTCCTTCTTGACTTCCGGCGCTCCCCCTTCGGCTTCTTCTTCCTCTGCCTTGCCCTTGCGGATAACCTCGGGTTCGCCTGGCGCAGCCACTGCTTCTTCGACAGCGGGTTTCACCTCTTCTTCCGCTCTCAACTCGGCCACATGAGCGACCACGCGTGTGGGATCCGTCAGGATCTTGACGTTTGGAGCCACCGGCAGGTCTGAAACGCGAATGTTCTTGCCGAGCTCGAGCCCACTCACGTCGGCGACAAAGCGCTCCGGAATATCGTCGGGGAGGCATTCCACTTCCACTTCGCGTAGCACAAACTCGAAGACCCCGCCTTGGACCTTTACACCCACCGGCTCGCCACTCACATGAATCGGGACCTGAAGCTTCAGTTTCGCATCGCGCGCGATTCGGACCAGGTCAACGTGGAGAAGATGGCCGCGGATGGGCTCGGTTTGCCAGTCCCGGATCATGACGCGAGCCGGAGCCTTCCCCCGAATCTCCAGAGTGAAGATGGCGTTGTGGCCGGACTCGGAGTGGAGAATCTGCAAAATCTCTTTGGGATCCACCGCCACGGGAATCGCGGGCCCTCCGCCCCCATAAACCACGGCCGGGATCCGACCCGCACGCCGCATGCGCCGTGCAGCATTCTTCCCGAATTCTTCGCGCGCCTCGACTTCAACAGCTAGAACCTGGGTCATGACTTTCTGCTCCTCAATTCCAATGCGCCCCTCGATCCGCAGGCGCGGGCTCTCCACCGCTTCAGATAAAGAGTTTGCTGACCGAAGTTTCCTCGTGAATCGAGCGAATAGCTTCCGCCAGCAACTTGCCCACGCTCAGCACCTTGATTCTTCCGCACTGCTCCGCCGCTGGCGAGAGCGGAATGGAGTTGGTCGTCACTACCTGCTCGAGGGGCGCCGCGCAAATCCTCTCGATGGCGTTTTCAGCAAACACGCCATGCGAACAACACGCGTAGACCTTGGCGGCGCCCTTCTCATTCAGCGCCTGGGCGCTTTTCGCCAGAGTGCCGGCGGTATCAACCATGTCATCGACGATTAAACACGTTTTGCCTTCAACCTCGCCGACCACGTTGAACATTTCCACCACGTTGGCATCTTCGCGGCGCTTGTCAATGATCGCCAGAGGCGCATTGAGCCGTTTCGCAAAGGCTCGCGCTCTTTCCACTCCTCCCGTGTCCGGGGAAACAACTACGGGGTCCTTCAGCTTCAGGCGCCGGAAATAACGCACCGTCACCGGCGTAGCGTAGAGGTGGTCCACGGGAATATTGAAGAAGCCCTGAATCTGGCCGGCGTGCAGGTCGAGTGCCAACACACGATTCGTGCCCGCCGAAGTCAACAAGTCGGCAACCAGTTTCGAGGAAATGGGCACACGCGGGCGGTCCTTGCGATCCTGCCGGGCGTAGCCGTAATAGGGAATTACAGCGGTAATCCGATCTGCCGAGGCGCGTCGCAGGGCATCAAGCATAACCAGCAGTTCCATCAGGTTGTCGTTAACCGGGTTGCAGGTGGGCTGGATGACAAAGACGTCAGCCCCGCGGACATTCTCGAGGATCTGGAGGCGAACCTCTCCGTCAGGAAACCGTCCCACGTCAGCTTTCCCCAACGGCACCTTGAGTTGTGCGCATATCTCCCTGGCCAGAGCTGGATGAGCATTCCCAGTGAAGACCTTTAATTTGAGCTGAACCGGGTCCATTGTTCTCTTATCCTCACTACGTTCTGGAAACTCGAAATTCGAAAACCGAAATTCGACCGCCGAAATACGAACGCCTAGGATGTACTCGAGTTTCGAGTTTCGATTTTCGAGTTTCGATAACCGAACTTGGCTGGGAGGCCTGGATTCGAACCAGGGTTCCATGCTCCAAAGGCATGTGTCCTACCACTGGACGACCTCCCAAGAACCGTGAGCCGAGACAGGCAAAAAAGTAAGCGCTCCTGAGGTCGTTTTGCTGGTCACCTCTCACCGGCCGCACAGCAGTCGCCGGTAATCAGCGCGTGACAACGTGCGTGACCTGAATTTGAGCCACCCTTTGGGGATTAGCTTAGATGCGTGGAGCAACTGACGGGTAGATTCAAAAACGGAGTACACAGCAGAACCACTCCCCGTCAAGGAAGCAATCTCGGCTCCGGCCCGGATGAGATGCCGCTTCAGCCGCGCCAACTCAGGCCACTTTGCGAAAACGACACGCTCGAAGTCGTTTTCGGCCGGTCCCCAATTCATCAAGGGAAATTGTGGCCACGCACCGACACTGTTAATGCTACGGACTTTGTCTTTGCTTGTCAACCGCAAACCCGCTTCCCGGTAAGCCTCTGCGGTGGAAATGGGAAACCCAGGAAAAACTACCAGGCATTTACGGGG
>JBAVYG010000456.1:0-7059 GCA_049698675.1 Terriglobia bacterium | reverse complement strand
CCGCATTCTGCGCTCTTCTATCGACCGTGGGCCTTCCGGGCCTCCACCTTGCCAAGGATAAGACCCCAACGGTCAGTCCGGACGACTTGACCCTGCGCCTTTTCCAACTCCTCGATAATTCTTACGTCGGGAAGCTGTCGGAGTTCTACGTCATCGGCGACATTTACAAGGATCCGAAGAATCCCGATCACGAACTCCAGCACGTTTTCAAAGCGGAATACGAAAAGGGCAGAGCCTTTGGGAGTTTCAGGCTCTACGTGCGAAGCTTGGACAAGCTCACTCCGGGCCAATTGAAGGATTACACCCCCAAGCAAATTTACGAATTTGGCGATGAGGATGTGGAAAAGTTTTCAAAGACTGACCCCGGACCCTTTGGCAAGACTGGGGACCTTTACTTTCAAGCCTCGGAGAATGGCCCGCTCGCCACAGTCCCAATCACGGACGAGGCTCGAAAAGAATACGAAACCTACCTTGCACAGTGGCTCTTACCAGCACTTGAAAAGAAGTAACCACACGCAGTAGTTTGGCATGTCGGGGATCAGCCGACCGCATCCCACCTTTAGCCCAAATCCGTAATTTGAAGTCGTCTGTCATCCTGAGCCCCGACTTGTCGGGGCGAAGGATCTCTGCAGTTGCTTTTTGGGCTCAACCGCCTACCACGAACTGCGGAGATGCTTCTCCCGCAGGGCGGGATCAGCATGACAGGGAATTCGGCCAGTCGCTTCAATGGCCAGGGGCCCGTCCGGGGCCTCACGATTTTGTGCCGATGTGCGAGCTGATTAAACGCCTTCACGGCTTCATGCTCGAGGCTGTGGGGTGTACACTCGCAGCCAGGCGGGATTCCAAAATGGAAGTCCGGGACTACACTCGGCACGACCGGCGAGCGAGGTGAGTTCGTGAGGGTTCTGCTGATCTCTGCAAACACCGAAACGATGAACATGCCTGTTCTCCCTCTAGGGCTCGCCTGTGTGGCGGCCGCAACCCGAAACGCCGGCAACGAGGTGTCCTTGCTGAACCTGATGTTTGAAGGAGACCCGAAGTTGGGCATCAGGAACTCCATCGAGGACTTCCGCCCCGACGTCATCGGCATTTCGGTGCGGAACATCGATGACCAAAACATGCCACACCCTCAGTTCCTGCTTGCTCCGGTCAGGGAAATCATAGCGAGTTGCCGAAGCTTGTCCGTCGCTCCGATTATCCTTGGCGGCGCCGGTTACAGCATCTTCCCCGAGAGCGCGCTGCGTTATCTGGGCGCAGACATGGGAATTCAAGGCGAGGGAGAGGTTGTTTTCCCCATCGTCGTGGATCGAATAGGCAAAGGTGGGCAAGTTTCGGACGTTCCCGGGATTTGCCTCCCAGGTCAGCCGGCTGAGGGCAGGAGCTTTGAAAGGAACCTGGACGATCTGCCTCTCCCAGAGCCCAGTCTTTGGATTCCTCCCGGTGCTGACAACCGCAAGCTCTGGGTGCCGGTGCAGAGCAGACGAGGTTGCCCTTTGGACTGCACCTTTTGTTCGACCAGCGCGATCGAGGGGAGATCGGTACGAAGACGTTCCCCCGACCGAATCGTGAAATGGCTGGCGGATCTGAGGGAGACGGGATGCCGAAACTGCAACTTCGTCGATAACACATTCAACCTTCCGCCCACTTATGCAAAGGACCTTTGCCGCCAAGTGATCCAGGCGGAACTCGACCTCAATCTATGGTGCATCATTTACCCAAAGTGGATCGATACGGAGCTTGTGGAACTCATGCGGCAAGCAGGATGCCGCCAGATCAGTTTTGGTTTCGAGAGCGGCTCTGACCGAATGCTGCGCAGCCTCAACAAGCAGTTCAATAGACAAGAGGTGAGCGCAGTCTCAAAGATGTTCGCGGAGGCGGGAATAGAGCGAATGGGATTCTTGCTGTTGGGAGGTCCCGGGGAGACGAAAGACAGCGTCGAGGAAAGCCTTTCGTTCGCCGATTCCCTGAATCTCGAGGCCTTGAAGATTACCGTCGGCCTGCGCATCTATAGGCAGACTCCTCTGGCAAGAACCGCTCTCAGTGAAGGAGTCATAAGAGCTGACGAGGATCTGCTGTTGCCGCGGTTTTACTTGACGCCTGAGTTGCGGGATTGGCTCCCGGAACGCGTAGCTACGTACAAGACCTCACGCCCAGGGGTGAATTAGCGGAAATGATTGATTGACCAGGGCCCAATTTGGTAACCCAAGGGCGCTTCAGTTTGGTATTCTCTCTAATGTTCCGGACCTTTTGGGGAGAAGAACCGCATGGCCAATGGGAAGCATGAGACCGTGAAGATGCCCTTGGTGGCATATCAGAACCACCGATTTCTGGAAAGCAGTGATGCTCGTACGTTGCGCATCCTCAGCGAATACCTCGAACCGCAGGCAAAACTGCGACGCGCCGGCATCCATCATACCGTTGTATTCTTCGGTTCGGCGCGAATCCGGCCGCGCGACGAAGCGCTTCAGAAACTTCAGGAACTGGAAAGCAGGGGGAAAGACGGCGGCACGGGCCCCTTTGCTACGGAACTGAAGAAAGCGCGCATGGACCTGCACATGTCCCAGTACTATGAGGACGCGCGCGAACTTTCACGCCTTGTGACGGCATGGGCGCTTTCCCTCCAGCACGAATCCCATTTCCTCGTGGTTTGTTCGGGCGGGGGGCCGGGGATTATGGAAGCCGCCAACCGCGGCGCTTCCGAGGCCGGCGGCAAGTCCATCGGGCTGAACATCAAGCTTCCTGCCGAACAACAACCCAACCCTTACATCTCGCCCGACCTGGGTTTTCTGTTCCGATACTTCTTCATGCGCAAGCTGTGGTTTACCCAGCCGGCCAGAGCCCTCATTGCCTTCCCGGGCGGCTTCGGTACTATGGACGAACTCTTCGAAATGCTCACCCTCCTGCAAACACACAAGATGGGTCATCGCGTAACGATCGTGCTCTACGGTTCTACCTTCTGGAAGCACGCCATCAACTTCGACTATTTCCTCGAGGCGGGGACCATTTCAGAAGAAGATCTGAAACTCATCCGCTTTGCCGATACTCCCCAGGAGGCGTTCGATATTCTGAAGGACTACTTGACGCGCATCTTGAAAGTGAGGCCGGCCATCAAGTATCCATTCATATGATTTTGGATTTTCGATTTTGGATTGGGGGCACGTCAGTGGTCAGTCGTCCCGCCGCGGCGGGTCAGTCGTCAGTCGTCGCCAACCCTCGGCTCTGCTTTCCCCAGCCCCCAGCCCCAGGTCCCCAGCACCTTTCTTAATTCCGCGATATAATTGGCCACGGAGGGTACCATGCAATTCTTCGAAGAAAGCATGCTGGAACTGATTATTCAGACTTCCACTAACCTGCCCCCGGACGTGCGCCAGGCCATGGGGGAGGCGCTCAAGACCGAGGAGCCGCAAACGCAGGCGGGCCAGGCGCTGGCCATCATCGGCCAGAACATTGACATGGCGTATGAAGATGAAGGCGCCATTTGCCAGGACACGGGCATGCTCACCTTCGAAATCAAAACTCCTGTGGGCGTGAACCAGATTGTGATGAAGAAGCAGATCCAGGAGGCCATCGTCGAAGCCACCAAGCGCGGCAAGCTGCGGCCCAATTCGGTGGACTCGATCAGCGGCAAGAACAGCGGCAACAACCTTGGTCCCGGCACTCCTGTCGTCCACTTCGAGCAGTGGGAGCAGCCGGATATCGAAATCCGCTTGCTCCTGAAGGGCGGCGGCTGCGAGAACATGAACATCCAGTATTCGGTGCCCTGCACGCTCGAACATTTGGGCCGCGTCGACCGCGACCTGGAGGGCGTAAAGAAATGCCTCCTGCACGCCGTGTGGCAGGCGCAGGGACAGGGCTGCGCGCCCGGCGCCATTGGCGTCTGCATCGGCAGCGACCGCGCGACGGGCTACCACCTGGCGAAGCTGCAACTCTTCCGCCCGCTCGACGACGTGAACCCCGACCCTACACTGGCCAGACTCGAGCAGGAAATCATGGACGAGGCCAATAAGATTGGGGTGGGCACGATGGGCTTTGGCGGCAAGGTCTCCTTGATTGGCTGCAAGATCACCGCCGCCAACCGGCTGCCCGCGTGCTTTTTCGTTTCTGTGGCCTACGATTGCTGGGCCTTCCGGCGGCTCGGCGTGCTGCTCGAGGCCGAGTCTGGTGCCGTCAAGCAATGGCTCTACCGCGATCCCAAGCGGCCAGTAGAGCGACTAGTGGCGGGCGCCGGGTTCCAGGTGTCCGGCAGAGAAATTCGGCTGGAAGCTCCGCTGAGCGAAGAAAAAGTTCGCGCCCTCGAGGTCGGTGACGTGGTCTTGATTAATGGGCCGATGATCACCGGCCGCGACGCCGCTCACCAATACCTGATGCACCACGACGCCCCCTGCGATCTGAACGGCGCCATCCTTTACCACTGCGGCCCGGTCATGATGAAGGTAGGGGAACCCTCCGGGCTCCTGCCTGCTGGCATCGGCACTTCGGGCCCGCGCGGTGAGGGCATTCGCTGGGGCACCAATGCTGCCGGCCCTACCACCAGCATCCGCGAAGAACCCTACGAAGCCGACATCATCAAGCGCTTCGGCATCCGCGCCGTAATGGGCAAGGGCGGCATGGGCAAGAAGACCCTGGCAGGTCTCAAAGAATTCGGAGCCGTCTATCTCCACGCCATCGGCGGCGCCGCGCAATTCTACGCTCGCTGCCTGCCCAAGGTCCAAAGCGTCTACTTGCTCGAGGAACTCGGCATCCCGGAAGCTATGTGGGTCTTCGAAGCCAAGGATTTCCCGGCAATCGTCACCATGGATTCGCACGGGAATTCGTTGCACGAAGACGTTGCAACCGCGACCGGGGCGGAGTTGGAGAAAGTGGGTGCGGGAGGTGGCGGAACAGAGTAGGCAGAAGGCAGTAGGCAGGAAAGAACGGGATTGTGGGGACGGAACTCTTGGGTCTGTCTACCATTGATATCGTTGCGCCACCTGAGATTTGAAGATGTACACCTGTGCGCTACTTTGACTACGAGGAAGTCGCCCGCGAGGCGCGTTATTCCCGCTGAAAGCGGCAATCCAACTCTTTCTGATCCGATGCGGAGGGGATTTCCATTTTTCCCATGCCTCTCACTTTTCTAAAGTGTTCTGGGCCCGCGACGAAGTTTGACCTTTTTTTTCAATTTCTTAGAGGAGTTCTGTGGGCATATTGAAAAGCATATGAGTGTGGCATTGTGACACACTCCGCGGCTTGCCTGTTTAGTGGTACGCTACATAAGTAGCCTCTTCACGCGCAAAAGACAACGGCGGAGATTCTTCGCCCCGACAAGTGGGGCTCAGCATGACAGGCGTTTGGAAAAGAGAGCGCAAAAGACAACGGCGGAGATTCTTCGCCCGAGGCTAATCGTCTTCGGGCAGGGATTCGTCGTCGATGGCGGCGGCAGCGACTTCGGCTTTCATCTTCAGCCAGTCAAGTTCGACCCAGAGCTCAGAGAGGAGGTCCTAGTCGCTTCCGCGCTCCACGCAGGTCATCTTTGGGCGAATCTTGCGGACCCGCTCATACCACTGCTCGACTTCCACAATCAACCTCTCGACCGTTTCAAGACTGGGCACAATTTTGGTGGCCATGGCGTTACCACTCCCTCTTCAGATTATGCCAGTCATGGCCGCCAGTCGCGATCTTTAGGCCGGTTACTTGATCGGCTTGGCTTTGGGTGATGGCCGGAGGCCGGTGCTACGCCAGATTCCGCGGGCTGGCGCAGAGCGTAGCTCTGGATAGCGCCGGGATAAACCGGCTTGGAGTCGCGAATGAAAGAGTCGTACAGGGAAGGCATAGCGAGCCACCCTGGCCCCCAGCCATGCGAGGGCGGTCGTGAGGTCGCACTTGAAGCGTTGGAGAGGGGCATCCGTAGGCAGGGCATTGAGCTCCGAAATCAGCTGATTCCGGGTGCCGACGCTGTCAGAGCGGTCGGAAGGCAACACGAGGGCGGACGCCAGCGCGAGTCCGTACGCGGCCCGGCGGAGTCGAAGACCCCAGGCATGCGGAGAAACTCCAGGCGCGAGAACCGGGAGACCCCATGGCTGCCCGTGGGAAAGATGCGGCGGGCCGGAGGGAGAACGTGATGAGCGGCAAGTCTCTCATGCACGGCCATGGGGAGTCGTACAGCGGCATAGTACCGACGAAGCAGCCGAACAGGGGCGGGGAGCCGCCAGCGGAGGTTGCGGAGGGAAGGCCGTTGACCAAGGAGAACACGCCCCAGTCTAACCCGTGCCGGACACCGCGCCGGGAGAGTGGGCCAAGTGGGCTGGAGCGTGTGCGCGAGGCTTGCTTGCGCCTCGACGCCAACCATCCGAGGTAAGAACCGTGTGCGTTAGTAGCGCCCGCACGGGTCTGTGCGGGGGGCAGCGGGTAACCGCTGTCCCTACCGCGACCGGTTCGCAGGCAAGGCTGAAATCATGCCGGCCGATCACTCTCAAAAAGCTTGGGGCGGCGATAGGTGCTGCTGCCCGGGAGTTGCAGTCCGCGCGCAAAATGGCGTTTGTGGGTGGGCATGACCAGCGCTAATACAGCACGCTGAAGCGCAGAGCTGTGCTCTGCGCCAGCCAGCGGGTCCCTATTGCTGGGCAGGCAATCAAGGCGGCAAGGACAAATATATCCCACGTGGGAAAGACCTGATAGGCGTTTCCATGGCTGTAGACCCGAATTGGCTTACACTTGACTTGTCCGGTTTCGCGGGCCTTCGAATCTTAATTGATGGCAAGACTTGTTATGTCAGAAGGTCCGATATCTCTACTGTTTTGGCTGATTTGTCTTACGCCAATCCGTGATTGCTCCGTCGATGTAGTCAGTCGGGAGGACTTCCGCCAAGCCGGAATTCTCCTCAAAGGAAATTCTTAGGTGATGGGTCTGCTGGCTGACTGCAAAGTCCGCATAGGGTAGATATGACCTCACGATACCAATGAGGTATGCGACATTTTGCGGAGGAGTCCCAGAAATGGAAGTTATTTCAGGTCTGAGAATAACGGGACTGCCACTATTTCCAGGAAAGATAAATGTATCCACTAAGAAACTGGGAGATGC
>JBAVYG010000455.1:0-7009 GCA_049698675.1 Terriglobia bacterium | reverse complement strand
GCAGCTTGCTGCCGCTTTTGCGTCTCGAGCTTGCTCGAGCCGCCGCCGGAAGCAAGCTTCCGGCGAAGGAAAGCGGCAGCAAGCTGCCGCACTCCAAAACGCCGTTACGTTCGAGGCAGTCTGAGCGAAAAGCGAAGCTAGTTGCAGAAAGAGTTATAATCCTCACTCGCTTTAAAAGCCCCTTGGAGGAGTCACCATGCCTGATGAGATTAATCGTCGTGAATTCCTAAAGACCAGCGCCCGGAGAGGAGCAGGACTGGCCGCGCTTGGCGGCATCACTTTCCTGGCCCACCCGGAGCGCGTGTTTGGCGCCAACGAGCGCGTGCGCGTGGCCGTGGTTGGCCTGCACGGGCAGGGTTGGGCGCATGTAAGTGAGTACGGCGAAATGAAGGACGTGGAACTCGCCGCCTTCTGCGACGTGGATGAGAACGTCCTCGACCGACGACTGGCGGAGGCCGAGAAGATGGGGATCAAAAGGCCGGCACGATTCACCGACCTGCGCAAGCTGCTGGAGGACAAATCCATTGACGCCATCTCCATCGCCACGCCCAACCACTGGCATTCGCTGCAGGCCATCTGGGCATGCCAAGCGGGCAAGGACGTTTATGTTGAAAAACCTCTCTCCCATAACTGGTGGGAAGGCCGCCAACTGCTGCGCGCGGCACAGAAGTACGACCGCATCGTGCAGCACGGAACGAACAGCCGCTCCGGCAAGGCTATCATCGAGGGAATGCAAAAGATGCGCGAGGGCTTGATCGGGGAGGTCTATCTCTCCCGCGGGCTTTGCTACAAGTGGCGGAACACCATCGGGCACGCCCAAGAAGAGCCCGTGCCGGCGGGCGTTCACTACGACCTTTGGACTGGCCCGGCGCCCCTGAAGCCCTTCACCAAAAACCGGTTCCACTACAACTGGCATTGGATCTGGGACACGGGGAACGGGGACATCGGCAACCAGGGCATCCACGAGCTCGACGTGGCGCGTTGGGGGCTGGGCGTTAAGTTCCCGAACAAAGTCTCGGCCCTCGGCGGGCATTTCATGTTCGAGGATGACCAGCAGACACCCAACACGCTTAGCGTCGCCTGCCAGTTCGATATGCCGGACGGCAAGCGCCGCATGCTGGAGTTTGAAGTCCGCCACTGGATCTCGAATCACGAGGCGGAAATCGGCTCGCCGGCATTTGGCGGAGGCGAGGTGCCCGCGGCCTTGGGCAACGCCGCCCAGACACAGCGCAAGAGCAAGGGACCACTGAACAGCATCGGCAACATTTTCTACGGCTCCAAGGGCTACCTCGCGATGAACGGATACGATTCCTACAAGTGCTGGCTTGGCGAGGAGCAGGAACCCGGACCTCACGCTGCGGCCGGAGGCAACAACTGGCGGAACTTCATCGACTGCGTCCGCAGCCGCAAAAAGGAAAACCTGAACGCGCCGGTTGAAGAAGGCTATATCTCCTGCGCGCTTTTGCACCTGGCAAACGCCTCCTACCGCCTGGGCCGCACGCTGAACTTTGATCCTGAAAAGGAGGCGGTGATCGGCGACGACGAGGCCAATCAGCTTTTGCGTGATGGCGACCGCGGCTACCGCGACCCCTACGTGGTGCCCCAGGAGGTGTAGCCCTGGCGGGTAAGAACGGGGAGCGACTGGTTCCACCAGGGCGACTCGAAGAGGTTTGACCGTTCCCCGCTCCCCGAAGGGGAGCTACATGAGTAGCCGTGGGTGAAACCCACGGTAACGATGCATCGAAAGCCCTGTCGGCCCTGAAGGGGCCGAACGGTTCGACCCTCGTCCCTGCTGGCATCGGTTGTCGAAACGGACTCGCTCAAGATCACCTGCCCGGCATCGATCATCGCGGTCCTCTTATGGAAAGACGGGATTACCCACTGAAGCGTTCAGATAAATCCGCGAGAATGCCGATACGCTCGACCGGATCGTGGGCCCCGGACGAAGCATGCTGCTACAGCGTGGCCAGTAAAGCAGCCAGCAATGCTGCCCGCCGGGGCAGCTCGGGGATGAGGATGTGCTCGTGGCGCGCGTGGGCGCCATCGCCGACCGCGCCCAGACCGTCGAGCGTTGGGACGCCCAGCGCCGCCGTGAAATTACCGTCTGAGCCGCCACCGGTTGAGGCTTCGGTCAGATCCATGCCCATTGCCCGCCCCAACACGCGCGCCTTTCGGAAGAGCGCGGCGGCCATCTTCCTCTCCATAGGCGGACGGTTGATGCCGCCTTCGATCTCCAGTCGCGCTTCCGGATGGCATGGCTTAAGTCTGCGAACCTGATGCTCGATTACCGCTCGGTCTCGCAGCCGCGGGATGCGCACGTCTATCCACGCCGTAGCGCGCTCAGGAACAACGTTGGACCGGGTGCCGCCTTCGATTCTGCCCACGTTGACCGTCAGCCCTTGCCGCGGGCGTGCCATCGCTTCGACGCGCCACAGTTGCCGGGTCAACTCCGAGATGGCGTTCACGCCAGCCACCGGATTCACCCCCGCGTGCGCCGAGCGGCCGTGAACGGTAATCTTGAACTCGCCCACCCCCTTTCGGGCAGTCTTGAGCGCGCCACCGGCCGCGGCCGGCTCCAACACCAGCACGGCGCGCGCCCGCCCCGCCTCCGCCAGAATCTCCTTGCGAAAAGCTACACTGGACACTTCCTCGTCAGAGTTCAGAAAGAAGCGAATGGGACCAGTGGGCGAAATCTTCAGCGCTTGCAGGGCTCGAATCGCCCAGAGAGCGATGACGATCCCGGACTTCATATCGAAGATTCCAGGCCCGAATGCCCGCTCGCCGCGCACTCTGAAAGGCATCTGCGCTAGAGTCCCGATCTCCCATACCGTATCCAAGTGGCCGAGTAGCAGAATCGGCTTCTGGTTGCGTTTACCTGCCCAAAACTCAGCCGAAACAGCGCATCCCGCCACCGGATGTTTAAGGAGGTGAGTCTTTCCTGCGCACTGCCTGCATTCCTCAGCGATGAAGCGTGCAAGCCGGTCTACCCCGGGCTTTGAGCTGCTCGGCGATTCGATCTCTACTGTTTGCCGGAGGCACTGAAGCATCGGCCGCAGCTCTGATTGACAATGGTCGAGCAAAGACTTCACATCCATCGTTTCACCTCCGGCAAAAAATGGCGTCAGCCCTCCCGCCGCGGCGGGTCAGCTCTCAGGTCTCAGGTGTCAGCCCGCTGAAAGCTGATAGCTGATTGCTGTCACTACGTTTCTTACTGACAATCCCCCAAGCTTCATCTTATTCTAAATAGTCAGGGAACCACAGTGGGCACGTGGGAAGATTTGGGCGTCACAGGAAGGAATCCTAACTTTGAACAAAGTTTCGTTCGCTCTGGTAATCCATTCCCACCAGCCCGTGGGGAACTTCGACCACGTCATCGAAGAAGCTTACCAGAGGGCTTACGCGCCCTTCGTGCAAATCCTCCTCCAGCATCCGCGCGTCCGGCTCAGCCTCCATTACTCCGGAGTTTTGCTCGAATGGTTGGAAAAACGCCACCCGGAGTTTTTCGATCAGCTTCGCGAGTTGTCCGGGCGCGGACAGGTGGAGCTGCTGGGGGGCGGCTACTATGAGCCGATACTGCCATCAATCTCTGATGCCGATAAGATTTCGCAGGTCCGCAAGTTGGCGGATTACCTTCAACAGCATTGGGGGACAGCACCCCGCGGCGCATGGGTCGCGGAGCGGGTGTGGGAGCCGGGTCTGGCGTGTCCGCTGGCCAAAGCCGGCGTCGAGTACGTGGTGCTTGATGACACTCATTTTCTGGCAGCGGGGCTGGAGCCGGCGACCTTGAACGGGATCTACATCACAGAAGACCAGGGTGAGCCACTCCGCCTGGTGCCCAGCTTGAAGTCCTTCCGCTACACGATCCCCTTCAAGGAACCGGAAGAAACTCTGCGGATACTCCGCGAAGGCAGGAACCACCCTGGCCAGCTTTTCGCCATGGGAGATGATTGCGAGAAATTTGGTGTCTGGCCGGGAACCTACGACCATGTGTACCGAAACGGGTGGCTTAAGAGATTCCTCGAAGCACTTGAAGGGGCCGATGAATGGCTGGAAACGACCACCGTTTCGGATTACATTGCTTCTCATGCTCCGCTAGGACGAGTCTATCTTCCCACCGCTGCTTACGCCGAGATGATGGAGTGGGCTTTACCCACCGCAGCCTCCGCTGAATTTAAGGCCTGCCTGGATGAAACCGAGAAGATGCCTTCCGGAGAACGCTTCCGGCGCTTCCTTCAGGGTGGATTTTGGCGCAACTTCCTGAGCAAGTATCCCGAGTCCAACCAAATCCAAAAACTCATGTCCTCTCTGAGCCGGCGCTGGCATGAACTAAACGGGGCTCGGCCTATGGACGAAGAGAAAGCGCGCCTCCTGACCGAGGCGCAGAGCCACGTGCTTGCTTCGCAGTGCAACGACGCCTATTGGCATGGAGTTTTCGGCGGCCTTTATGCCCCCCACCTCCGCAGCGCCTTGTTTCGCAACCTGATTCGGGCCGAGGTTTTGTTAGACAAGGTCGAAGGCATCACCAGCAATCCTTCTATGCGTGTCAAGCGGGAAGACTTTGACGTGGATGGGCATGAAGAGATCCTGCTCGATCATCCGACCGTCGGGATGGTCGTTCGTCCCGCGGACGGCGGGACAGTCTCCAGCCTGCGTTTCAAACCTGCTGGGGTCGAGCTTGTGAATTCTCTGATGCGCCGCCCGGAAGCCTATCATGCCCTGGTGCGGAAGCACGTAGGATCAAAGGAACCCCCCAAAGAAGGGCCTGCTTCGATTCACGATATGGTCTTGAGCAAAGAGGCCAACCTCGAGGCCTTGCTGCGCTACGATCGCTACGCACGACACATGTTCCGGACCTACGTTTTCTCCGCCACCAAAGGGTGGCGTGACTTCAGTTTGCTGCGCCTGGACGAAAATGAAGTCCTGGCCTGTGGACCCTGGAAACAGTCTGCTGGCCGCACTCTTCCCGGCGTCCTCCGGCTTGAGAACTCGGCGCCTATCCAGCTCGGCGATTGCGTGATGCAAATTGAGGCGCGAAAGACTTTGACCACCAAGGTGCAGGGCGCCACGTGCTGGATCGAGTGCAAATCCTCACTTTCTGCAGACCAGCCCTGCCCGGCCAAAACGGCGCTGGGCATGGAACTGGTCATCAACCTTCTGGCCCCGGCTGCACCCGACCGCTATTTCACCGCCAACAGAGTGCGGCGGCCACTCGATTTCCGCGGCGAAATTGATTCCTCCAACCTAACCTTGGTGGATGAATGGCAACGCGTGAAAATCTCCCTGGACGCCCAGCCAAGACCCCGCTGGTGGATTGTCCCCATTGAGACCATTTCCCAATCGGAACTGGGTTTTGAGCGGGTTTACCAGGGCTCTGCCATTCTCGCGGTATGGAAGATCGACCCAGCTTCGTGGCGAGACGTCACGGGCGTGCTGCGGGTGGAGGTGACTCCTTGGGCCGAACCTGCTCAGGAGGACGACAATGGAGCATGAAAGCTTGAAATTCCCGCGCCAGCCTGATAAATTGCATCCCCTCGGAGGCGGATAATGGCCATCGCGAAAGAACTGCTGGATATTCTAGTCTGCCCGTTGTGTAAGTTGCCGGTTAAACTCACGCCCGACGGTCAAGGTCTCAAGTGCGGCCAATGCCGGCGCGTCTACGCCATAAAGGAAGACATACCGGTAATGCTTATCGATGAAGCCAAGATCGAAGCGGAGTGAAGCCAGCGGGGCGCCCTCCTGGGTTTAAAAGTTATGACGCCGGCTTCCCTCCTCCCCGACCTTCCTGCCCATTCCCGAATTCTGGTCATCCGGCTCCGCTCGATGGGTGACATCGTTCTTCTTACGCCTGCCTTGCATCTGCTTAAAGCTTGGCGGCCCGACCTATCCGCCTCCGTGTTTGTCGAGCCGCGCTTTCGGGAACTTCTGGAAGACAATCCGGACGTAGACGAGATTCTCTCCCCTGGCGAAGGTTCCATCAAAGCAGCCTCGCACCTGAGCGCGGCGCTGGGGCTCCGCCGGAAAGGGTTTGCGGTTTGTATCAACCTCCACGGCGGCCCCACCAGCAGGTTCCTGACCAGGATGTGCGGAGCCCGCATTAAGGTCGGCTTCGAGCACTTCCGCTCGCCGGGTCACTATCAAATCTTAGTCCCGGACGCCCGCCTCATCCTGGACCAGCCCACCATCCACACTGCCGAACATCAAGCTTGTGCATTCTTTTGGCTCGGCTTGCCCCGCCAGGAAATCCCGCGCGCCCGGATCTTTGCGAGCGCCGAGCACCAAGCATGGTGGAAACACAGGCGCGCCAGCCTTGGTCTCGCACCTGGCGATGGATACGTCATGATTCACCCCACAGCGCTTTATGCGACCAAGCAATGGGCGGCGGAGAAGTTTGCGCAACTCGCCGCCGCCTTGGAGCGAGAAATGGGCCTCAAGCCCGTTTTTTCTTGTGGCCCGGGTGAAGGTGCAGCCCTCGACACTGTCCAAAATGCTTCAGGTTCTCCTATCAGGCGGCTGGAAGGTATGCGCCTGGGTCAATTGGCTGCCGCCTTGGCGGACACGCGTTTATTCGTTGGCAATGATAGCGGACCCGCGCATATGGCCGCGGCCCTTTCGCGGCCCCTTGTAGTTATCTTCGGTTCCTCGAGTTCGACCATTTGGGGACCTTGGCCGCCACGCACCTCAAATCCTCCGGCGCAGGTGGTTCAGTACTTTTATGAATGTAACCCTTGCCCCGGCGACAAGTGCTACCGCTTTGATCGCCCGGAGTGTATCCTTTCAGTAAGTCTTGAGCAGGTCAAGTCAGCCGTGGAGGCCGTGCTGGCCCAGTCAGCAGGGACCGGTACGGAATAGTGAATAGTATATTGTGAATGGTGAATTCTAAATTGAATACAGCAATCCGGGCCCCTGGGCGGGACGCACAAAGCAAACGCCGCGTCCGCAATTTACCATTTACTATTCACTATTTATAATTCTGCTTGTGACTCGTCACCAGGCAAACGCCGTTTTCAGA
>JBAVYG010000454.1:0-20168 GCA_049698675.1 Terriglobia bacterium | reverse complement strand
CACTGGTCGTAAGAGCTCCTCCGCGGCGATAGCGGAAAGACAAGCGACCGTGACTACCAGGAAGATTAGCGCAAAACCACACTTAGACATTCGATTACTCCTCGTGATTAGAAGTGCGTTTACAAAGTATTACGCGCATTCCGAGCTGGTCCACTTCGCAGCCGGAATGAACAGTGGCGTCGACGGGGGCAGTATACAGTTAGCTCCTCCAATTGAAAATGGAGATGTGTGTCGCCATTGAAATTAGGACTGCTCACGCCACGGAAGTTAGCTAAGATAGATTAGCTAAGGGGAATCGTTATGCACTCGATAAAGGTACACGAAGCCAAGATCAATCTTTCGAAATTGATTGAGCAGGCTTGCCGCGGTGAGGAGGTCATCATCGCGCGCGGCACGACCCCCGTGGTTCGTCTGATTCCCATCGGGGAAGTGCGAGGGCGGCGGCAGCCGGGCGTCTTGCGCGGCAGACTTCGAGTGGGTCCGGAATTCTTTGAGGCGCTTCCTGCCGAGGAACTTTCCGCCTGGGAGTAGAAGCGAGAACGTTCCCATCGTCACCAACGAGCGGAGCTTCGAAACCTACGGCGTACGCCGAGTTTGGTGAGAGTTCCAGCGGCGCCAAAGACTTATATCCGAGGAGGGCGCTATGCTTCGTACTGCCAAGTTGTTCCGCGATGGCCGCAGCCAGACCGTCCGGCTGCCCGCGGAATACCGCTTCGGGAGCTCCGAGGTCTACATCCGCCGTGATCCTGCCAGCGGCGATGTCATCCTGTCGCGGAGGCCGGAATCCTGGCAGGACTTCTTCGAGTTGATGAAGACCATCGATGTGGCTGCTTGTGGTAGCATGTTATAGTGCCATTGGGGTGTGATGATGAGTGAGTTGATTTTTCTAGTTGAAGAGGCCCCGGAGGGTGGGTACATCGCACGCGGTGTCGGTGAGTCCATCGTCACAGAGGCCGACGACTTGCCGCATTTGTACGAGCAAGTCCGCGACGCTGTGCGCTGCCACTTCGACGAAGGAAAGGAGCCCAAGGTCGTGCGCCTCCATTTCGTGCGAGAAGAAGTCATCGCCGTATGAGGTTGCCTCGAGACCTTTCGGGGGGTGATCTCGTAAGAGCGCTTAAGGCGCTCGGATACGAGGTGACTCGCCAAACCGGAAGTCATATACGGCTCACCACCCAGCACCATGGAGAGCACCATCTCACGGTACCGCGCCACAGCCCTCTTCGTACCGGTACACTCGCGATCATCCTGGGCGAGGCGGCCCGCCACTTTGAAATGACCCGTGACGAGCTCCTTGTGCGGCTCTTCGGTAAAGGGCAGTGACCGCCATCCTTTCCTGATTCCTCCCTGCGGGACGAAATCCTGAATCCTATTCTTCTGAACCCCAATTCGTAAATCCAGCTTCTTATCTTAAATGCCGGGATTCCTCGCCCGCCAAGAAAACACGCGGACGCAGGATGACATGCCCGACCGCTGCCCTCCGCTGGCTACACACTGCCTTCTGGGGGGGGGACGTGCCCATGAAGATCTCACACCCGAAGACGAATTGCGGACCCTCATTCCATATCGAACGCCAGGTACATTAATATCCCCTGGCGTTCGATCTGAAGGACGACGGAGTCGCCGGCTTTCAGCTTGTCCAGGGCCTGGCGAAGGCCGTCGAGACTGATAATGTCGATGCGGTTCAGCGCGTGGATAATATCTCCGGATTGAAGACCGGTCTCCACGGTGGCGGTGAAGGCGGCTCGGGCGGCCACGATGACCCCGGAGGCCACGCGAAGTCCCGGCAGCGCTGCGGAAATATTCTTGTTGATTGCGACCCCCAGGATTCCCAGCTTCGCTATCAAATTCCTTTCGGGATCCAGGTCCGCCACCCGGTCGACTTCGTCTCGGCGCTCCGCGACCTGGATTTCCAAGATAAGTCTTTGCGAGCCTCGGATGACGTCGAATTTCACGGCTTCGCCACCCTGGCGCAGATACATGATGGCGCCAAACTGAGCCAGACTGTCCACCGATCTGCCGTCAACAGCCCCGATCACGTCCTGGATTTTCAGGCCGGCTGAGTCCGCCGGGCCTCCCGGCGCCATGTCCGAAACGATGACACCATGATCCTGCGCGAGTCCCAGCCCCGCAGCCAGTGCAGGGGTGACGGTCTGAACGTTGATGCCGATCTCGCCGCGATGCACGTGCCCATACTTGCGCAGTTGTGGGTAGGCGAACTTCACCACGGAGCTCGGAATGGCAAAGCCCAAGCCTTCGCTTCCACCACCCTTCGTCAGAATGAACGCGTTGATCCCCACGATGTTTCCTTCCACGTCCACGAGCGGGCCGCCGCTGTTGCCCGGGTTGATGGGAGCGTCCGTTTGGATATACACCATGGGGCGGTCGGGATCGGGTTGGCGTGCAACGGAGCTGACCACCCCCATAGTCACGGAGTTCTCTAGCCCCTCGGGGCTGCCAAAAGCCATAACCACCTGACCCTTCCGGAGCGCGGCATAATTACCCAGTGGGAGCGCCGATAATCCCTCAGCCTCGACTTTCAGAAGTGCGAGGTCGATGTCTTTATCCAAACCGATGATGCGCGCATCAATAGCGGGGGCGGGGGGCCTGGTCATCGAGCGAGGTGACCCGCTGGCCGTTCGCGAGGGTATGATCACCCGAACCCGTTGCGCCGCTTCCACCACATGAGCATTGGTGATGATGTATCCACTCGCGTCAACGATCACGCCTGAGCCGGTGACGTGCTGCTTGCCGATCAGGGCGGCATTGGTTCCCTCCTCCTCTTCCACGGGTCCGAACCCCGTGACAAGAATCTGCACCACCGCTGGCGAGACTCGCCTAGCCAGCGCCTCGAAGGAGTCGCTCAATTGGCGGAGAATGTCCGGAGCTTCTTTTTCCGGAGGTGCTTGGGCCTGAAGCCCGGTTGTCAGCAGCAGACACGCGGCGGCCAGAATCCAGTTCACCAACCTTCGCCTTCGGCGCGGATTTAAATTGGACCTGAGTTGATTGTTCATCTGGACGTGATGCTCCTCCCAAAGCTCAACAGCTTGATCTTGCCCATCATCTTTTTGATGGCGATAGCCCCCGCGTAGGTACACAGAAGAGCGCTACATTCATCTTGGTGTGGCTCTGTTTGCCTTTGCCAGCCCTTGAGGCCGGAGCGAATCGAAGCTGAACTCGTTTCAATTTGAATGACAGGAGGCAGCTTATCAAGTCCTGCAATTTCATGCCAGCCCCAGGGGCCAACCTTTGGCTCACTTTCTTCATCCCTATCCAGGCGAGGAATCTTGCAACAAGGTTTGCTGATCGGGTGAAACTAATAAATCCGGCCATTATCCAGTGAGTACAAGCTGTTCCAAGATCTTCGGAATCTACCTCTCTTTGATTTTTGCGGGAACGCTGCCGCGAGCCTGGGGGCAATCAACGCCAGCCACCACCGGGAATGATACCTCTCTCTCCTCGGCCAAGGCTTCTTCCGTCCAAAATGCAGAACGCCCCATTTCGTGGAAACTCCTCGTCCCAAACATCGTTCACGATCAGAAACCCATCTGGCTGTTTCCGGCAAAGGTGGTTAAGGGACAAGACCTGAAGCCGGTTGTGGGCTTGACCCTGGCCACGGCGGGGCTGGTGGCCCTCGATCCGCACGACGCACCGTATTTCCGTCGCACTACGAGTTTCAAGGCTTTCGATAATACCTTCAGCGGCACGAATACTGCGCTGGCTATGGCAATCGTCCCGCTGTCGTCTTACGCGGTGGGGCTGGCCCGGCACGACCGATACGCTCAGCAAACCTCGCTGTTGGCGGGGGAAGCAGTTGCCGATGCGGAAATCCTGACTTTGGTGATGAAGGATATTGACCGTCGCCTGCGCCCCAGTGACATTCCTCCCTATGGGGATTTTGCCCATACATGGTTCAAATCTCACGGCCCTCTCATCAGTGGAGCGGGCAGCTTTCCTTCGGGTCACGCCATCGCGGCCTTTTCCATTGCCACAGTTTTTGCGAACCGTTATCACCAGCATCGCTGGGTCCCTTGGGTGGCTTACGGCCTGGCGGGTTTGGTCGGGTTCTCGCGCGTTCCTCCTCAGGCCCACTTTCCTTCTGATGTTTTCGCCGGCGCGGTGCTGGGTTACGCCATCAGCCATTACGTGGTGTTGCGTCAGTAGGGCAAATGAGAGGCGAAACTCATGACTACCGACACCATCACGGAACGAGACCGCGCAATGGCCCAGAGATGTCTTGAATGCCCCGTCTGCGGTCACGCGCGCAAGACTCAGAAGGGGCTGGCGTTCTGGTTCGTCCGGCGCGTCGAAGGCAGCGTCTGCCCTTACTGCAAAGCCTACGAACGGGTGTATGGACGCAAAGCGCACGAACCGGCGAGGGATGGTCCCGCCGGAAGCCTGCTGGCTTCCCGATGAAACACATCTTCCTGAGGATTGACAACATGAAGACCGGTGCCTTTGGAACTCGTCGAACGCCGCACCTATTGCATCCGTGACGAGAACGTGATGTCAAGCCCGGACCTCACCGGGCTCTATCAGGTGGAGACCCGCGCCGACCGTGCCTACCTGCTCGTTACAGGCCTTTTTCTCCTCGCTGCTACGGTACCGTGACGAGCTTGGGGAACGCGACTTGGTAGCGCAAATCTGACAGCGATTTCGGCAAGGCCTTTACTGGGCAGCCGGCTTATAGGCTTTCGTCATTCCGTTTCGGCCGTTGGTCACGGTGAACTGGCCGTCCGGTTCCGCAGAAAGCCTGATCCAATTCCCCTGGCAATGTTCTTCCAAGTTGGCGATGAAGGCCTCGGGCGCGTTGTTCTCCTTGCCTGCTTCAAGCGCATAATGCAGTTGCCAGATGTCTTCCAGGCCGGGCGAAGTGCGCATGGTTTGCCACGCTTCGGGTGAGCCACCCTTCCTCGCGCCGTTGTTCATGATGGCTACCAGGGGATGCAAAGCTTGTACTAAAGGAGGTGCGCCGGAGAGGTCGAGGCCGTGATGCGTGCTCAGGTACACATCGACTGTTCCGATCACATTAAACGGACAAGCCAGTCCAAGTTCCTTGTTCCACGTCAAATCCCCCAGATCAACCATGCGGAACTTGCCATAGGTGATGAGCATCCCAACCGACTGGGCATTCTCTGAAGGGTCATTGGCCTTTCGTTTCATTCCGGCGCATAGTGGGTTGAGCGCATCCACTCCCGCCAGGGGTTCTGACATCTCATTGCCCGCGGCGGTCAGGACCTGAACGTTGATCCCCTGGATTGGAATCCAGTCACCGGGTTTCGCCAGAAGATGTTTGGCTTTGTCGCGCACTGTCAAATACGCCGAAAAAAGGATATCAGCTTCCATACCGGGTTCGACACTCGGCCCGTGGTCCACGAAGGTGTGGATGGGGATCCGGGCTGCGAGTTGCGGCACGCCTCCTACGTGGTCGGCGTGGTAGTGCGTCACAACCAGGTAATCGATCTGTTTCACTCCCGCCAGTTTGGCAGCGGAGACAATGCGGTCTGCGTCGCGGCCACCGGCATCCGGCCAGCCGGCGTCCACCAGCATCGTTTCCCCCAAGGGTGAGACGAAGAGCGTGGCTTGGCCGCCCTCCACGTCGATGAAATACACTTGCAAAGTCTGGGCGGCGCGCGTCGGAGCGCAAAGAAGAAAGAAGAGAACAGTGGTGATGGTTGTTCGCATGGTGGAATCCTGGCCGAACCTATTTGAAATCCTCCGTGCTGCTTTACTAGTCGACAGTCGACAGTTGAGAGTCAAGAGTAAACCGACTGGAAATGTGTGCGACAAGTTGCACAGACTCCAGCGGCTAGAATCCTACCAGAAAATCCTGCGGAAATTAAGTTGCGGAAATTCATCTTGCGGCTGGTGTGAACCTACGATATACTCCTGGCCGATGTTCAGTGCTTACACCAACTGGTTTAGCTACCGTTTTTGGGGCTTTAGCCCCAGTGGGTAGAGTGGTGTTGGCCTGAACCCGGAAACAAGTCGTAACAAGCCAACCCACTCGAAAGAGTGGGTTTTTCATTTTAAGGAGGCTGGCGGTGATTATTTCCATGAGACTTCATGCCACCAAAGAGGAGATTGGGCACGTTTGTGAGCGCATCCGGGAGTTTGGCTACAAAGTTCACTCTATCCAGGGCGAGGAGCGCGTGGTGATCGGCGCCGTGGGGGTCGGAGACGTCACCGCCTGCCTCGAGTCCCTGGAGGCCGCGCCCGGCGTCGAGAGCGCCGTCCGCATATCCGCGCCTTACAAGTTCGTGAGCCGGGAATTCAAGAAGAAGCGTACCACCATCCCTGTGAATGGCGTGGAAGTGGGCGGCAGCGAATTCGCCATCATGGCCGGTCCGTGTTCGGTGGAAAGCGAAAAGCAAATCATGGAAACAGCCGAGGCCGTGGCGGCTACCGGGGTCAAGATTCTCCGGGGCGGCGCCTTTAAGCCCCGAACCTCTCCTTACGACTTCCAGGGCCTGGAGCTCGAGGGGTTGAAACTCCTGGCCAAGGCGCGGCAGGCTACCGGCTTGGCCATCGTCACCGAGGTGATGCGCGAGCAGGACGTGGAGGTGGTTGCCGAGCATGCGAACATCATGCAGGTCGGCGCGCGCAACATGCAGAATTTCATGTTGCTCAAGGCGCTGGGTGAATGTCCCCGGCCGGTTCTCCTGAAGCGCGGCATGAGCTCTACCATCATGGAACTCCTCATGTCCGCCGAGTACATTACCGCCCATGGGAACCCCAACATCATGCTCTGCGAGCGCGGCATCCGGACCTTCGAGACCGCCACGCGCAATACTTGCGATATTGCCGCCGTGCCACTGCTCAACGAGCTAACCCATTTGCCCGTCATCCTCGATCCCAGCCACGCCACCGGCAAGCGCAGCTTGGTGCCGGCGCTGGCGCGCGCGGCGGTGGCCGTGGGCGCGGACGGCCTGCTCATCGAAGTGCATCCCTTTCCCGAAAAAGCCTTCAGCGACGGCGCGCAATCTCTTACCCTCGACCAGTTCCGGACCTTGATCAACGACCTCAGGCCTTATCTGGATTTGTGGAAGGCATCGCGCGCCTGCGCCGCCGCTGCGGTGTGAAGCTCATGGCGCCTACGAAACATTGGCGGAAAGCACGCGTAGATCTTTGCCCTCTCCCAAAGGGCTGATCTTTACCCATAGCTTCGGCTGGACGCCGGGGCTGCCGAGGTCGGATAGACAGCCCTCTCCCTTGGGGAGAGGGTGTCACGCGACGGCGTTTTCTCCAGCTGTCGCGGGACGGGTGAGGGGTTTCTTCCCTTCGCAAGCCGGGTTGTTCGGCTAATGCTTCGCATCAGTTACAGCCCCCCCGCCCTGCCCGTGCGGTCCGCCCACTGCGGCGCATCCAGACCGAGACTCAAAACGCGGTATGGTGCTTGTTGCGCGGCCGAAGGCTCTAGGCAAAGTTGCGCCACCAGTCTCTCGAGGAAAACGTAGTTGTCGGTAACTACTGTTTAGAACATTGCGGACGCTCGAACTTGATGCTCATCTCCGCCGAGCCCAATGCGGAAAGACACTGCGGAAGGGACTTACTCAGATGATACCGAACTGAGCAACCGATCCCTCACCCGTCCCACTCCGGCTGGTGAAAGCGCCGGAGCGGGACACCCTCTCCCCGAGGGAGAGGGCTGATTTTTCGACTCCGTCAAATCTTCTTGCAATGCACATGGGGTTGGGAATAACGTTGGGCTTGGGGGGACGAATCGGTGCTCCGAAAGGAGAGGAAATGAGTACAGAAAAGACCACGAAGAAAGACGATTTGATCGTTATCGGCGGAGCGGGCGGCTTTATCGCCGGGGCGCTTGCCCGCTACTTTGACCACCGCGGGTTTACCAGGATCCGCGCCATTGACAAGAAACCCTTGCCGGACTGGTACCAGAGAGTGCCTGGTGTTGAAAGCCTCTGCATGGACTTGAGTGAGAGGGTGAATTGTGTAAGGGCGTGCGAGGACGCAGTCGAGGTTTACAATTTGGCTGCTGACATGGGGGGCATGGGCTTCATCGAGAAGTTCAGAATCGAATGCCTGCGCAGCATCCTGATCAACACCAACCTGATCGAAGCGGCCTATCAGGCGGGCGTGCAAAGGTATTTCTTCTCCTCCTCCGCCTGCGCCTACAACACCGAGCTGCAGAAAGATCCGCACTGCCGGGCACTGAAAGAGTCGGACGCCTACCCCGCCATGGCGGAGAGGGGCTACGGCTGGGAAAAACTCGTGTCCGAGATGTTCTGCCAGGAATACTGGGCGGAGCGTGGCTTGAAAACCTTCATGGCCCGCTTCCACAACGTCTACGGTCCCAACGGCACGTGGGACGGCGGGCGGGAAAAGGCTCCGGCGGCCATTTGCCGGAAGGTCATCGAAGCCAAGGATACCGGCAAGAACGAAATCACAGTCTGGGGTGATGGCACGCGGACCCGCAGCTTTATGTACATCGATGACTGCACCCAGGGCATTGACATGATCACACACTGCGAGGATCTGATCGCAACACCCATCAACCTCGGTTCCAGTGAGCTCATTTCGGTCAACGAGCTCGTCGACATCGCGGAAGAAATTGGCGGGGTAAAGCTCCAGCGCAAATATGATTTGACTGCGCCCAAGGGAGTCGCCGGCCGCAACAGTGACAACACCATGATTAGGAACATCCTGAACTGGGAGCCCAGCACTCCCTTCCGCGAGGGACTGGCGAAGACCTACGCCTGGATCGAACAGCAGTATCAGGACCGAAAGGCCGGCAAAGTCACGGTGCGAGAAAACTATCAAGCGGCGTGAGCCCATGCACGCACAACAGGTGATTGAAATCACTTCGATCATCAGCGAAATTCCCTATCGAATGGCATTTGCCGGCGGTTGGATCGATCAGCCGTTCGTTTCGAAACTGAACCCCACTCCACCGGGTTCCATGGTGGTGGTCGGTCTGGAGCCCACCTTCCGGTACATGGATCGCTGCGGAATGGCAACCAGTACGCGCGAGGTTGCGCGCAAGCTCTGGAACGGCAAACTGCCGAATGGAGATCCCAGGGAACTTACCCGCGAGCTGTATGAGGCAGAAAACAAGGGCAAGCCGGACCCTTCTGGTTCGCAGGACATGGCGGGCTTGATTTACCCTGGGGTGAGCAGGCTGGACTATGACTACAGCTACGAGGGCGGCTACTTCCCCGTGCACGTCGAATCCAACAATGATCTGGACGTCGCCCATTGGTTGGAGGACGTGGTGCACATGGTGCCGGTCGCACAGCGTCCTGCCGGCTACAATCCCCTCGAGAAAAAGAACCTCGACCCGGAGTGGATCCAGAGGCTGAGCGAGACGGGTAAGCAGTGCTTTGATGCCATCGTGACGAAAGACTCGAAGGCGCTGGGCGCCTCCATGAATGAGTGCATGGAGTGCTGGGAGACGATTCTGCCCCACACCGTCAGGCACCCGGCCGTCACCGTGGACCTGGCGGGAATCCTGGGTTACTACCAGTCCCGGTATGCCGGAGCCATGTACTCCGGGTGTGGCGGCGGATATCTCTACGTTGTATCCGACGAGCCAGTGCCCGGGGGAATCCGTGTGAAGGTGCGGTACGCAAAGAAGAATGGCTGACGCAAAGACAGTTGTGGTGGCCGGTGGTTTTGACGATTTCAAGTCCCAGCACGTTCGCTTTCTCGAGGAGGCTTCGAAGCTCGGGAACGTGCGCGCTCTCCTTTGGTCAGACGAGGCGGTGCGCGCCCTGGAAGGCCGCCCCCCGAACTTTCCTCAGGAGGAGCGGTTATATCTGCTCCAGGCTAATAGGTATGTCAACGATGTAAGGCTGGTGACGGGGCTGTTGGACCAAGACTCCATACCACAGGTCGGTGGAGTCAATCCTGAAATCTGGGTCGTGGAGGAGGCGAGCGACAATCCCCGGAAGCGGGCTTACGTCGAGTCACACGGTGTTGAGTATCGTGTTTTCAAGAAGAAAGACCTGGGAGGCTTCCCGGCGTTGCCGTTCGATCCCAAGGGTGAGCGGTCGTCACCCAAGCGCGTGATTGTGACCGGTTGCTACGATTGGTTTCACTCGGGCCACGTAAGGTTTTTCGAGGAAGTCTCCGGGTTGGGCGACCTCTACGTGGTGGTGGGGCATGACGCCAACATCAAGCTGCTGAAGGGCGAAGGTCACCCGATGTTTCCACAGGACGAGCGCCGCTATATGATTCAGTCCGTGCGTTTCGTCAAGGTGGCCCTGGTATCTTCAGGGTCCAGCTGGATGGATGCCGAACCGGAGGTTGCCCTCATCAAGCCGGACATATACGCGGTGAACGAAGATGGTGATGTGCCGGAAAAGCGCGCCTTTTGCAAAGAGCGCGGCATTGAATACGTGGTTTTGAAACGGACCCCCAAGGAAGGCCTGCCGAAACGGCAGAGCACCAACCTGCGGGGATTCTGAAGCTCAGTGTGAGTGAGCGGAAGGCGCTCCACGGGAGCGCGGGCAGCAGCCCTGGAGGAGGAACTCGATGCGAAGCAAGGTTGTTATCGGTGCGTGTTTTGTTGTTACAGCAGTGGCCGCGATTTTAACCCTAATGAGTGTGACGAGCTGTAATCGCCAGGCTTCCCCTGGAGCGGCTCAACAGCAGGCTTCCCCCGGCGTGGTTCAACAGTGGGTGCAACATGATCGAAACGCGCCACAACCGCCTGTTATCACACCCGGAGAAGCAAGTACGCAAGAGCAACCGGGAAAGCCTCCGTCAGACGCCGTTATTCTTTTCGACGGCAAAGACCTTTCCGCCTGGGAATCGGTCAAAGGCGGGCCTGCCCTATGGAAAGTTGGAGACGGTTATTTCGAGGTAGCTCCGCGCACTGGCGACATCAAAACCAAGCAGGCTTTCGGCGACTGCCAGCTCCACGTGGAATGGGCAGCTCCCAACCCGCCTCACGGCCAGGATCAGGATCGCGGGAATAGTGGGGTTTACCTGATGAGCCTCTATGAAGTCCAAGTACTTGACTCCTACCAGAGCGAAACCTACCCGGACGGGCAGGCAGCGGCAATCTACGGCCAGTATGCGCCCTTGGTCAATGCGTGCCGACCTCCCGGCCAGTGGCAGAGCTACGACATTATTTTCCATGGTCCGCGATTTGACACGGCAGGGAAAGTCGTCCGCCCCGCCACTTTCACGGTGCTGCACAACGGCGTGCTGGTCCAGGACCACGTCACCGTCCTCGGCCTGACAGATGGCGAGCATCAGCCCTACAGGCAAACCCCAACCAAATTGCCTCTGAAACTTCAAGACCACAACCATCCAGTCCGCTTCCGAAATATCTGGATTCGGGAGCTTGCTGACGCCCAAAAATAAGCGCGCGCCGGCGACCGGTAATGGGTCAGTTCGCGGGTGGCGCATACGTCCCGACGGTTTTTGTCGGGATGTATGCGGCCCAGGGGCGATATAATGCTCGGGTGTGGAAGCTAAAGCACTATTACGGCTTCAATCATCTGCATTACATGCACAACAATCCCGTGAAGCGAGGCCTGGTCAAGCACCCGGGCGACTGGCCGTGGTCGAGTTGGAGGTTCTATTTCTGGATTGACGGTTTGATGTTGGGCATGGACAAAATGCTGTGATGGCGTCACATCCCGAGGGGCGCATACATCCCGACAAAAACCGTCGGGACGTATGCGCCACCCGCGACTGGCACCGGTATCAGATCCTGACAAAAAGGTCAGACCGCCTGTTGGAGCTTTCTCCGTGTCTCCCATGGAAGCCCCACATCTGGATGGGTGTAAGCGTCGAGAGCCTTCGCCATGTGTTCCGCATCGACCACCTTCGCAAGGCCGGCGCCGCAGTCAAGTTCCTCTCACTCGAACCGTTGCTGGGCCCGCTCCCTGGATTGATTCTCGAAGGCATCGACTGGGTGATTGTTGGCGGCGAGTCCGGGCCGGGATGCCGACCAATGGCTCCTGAGTGGGTGACGAGCATTCGCGACCAATGCCAGCGGGCGAACGTGCCCTTCTTCTTCAAGCAGTGGGGAGGGCCCCGAAAAAAGAAAACGGGAAGGCAACTCGAAGGCAGAACGTGGGACGAAATGCCAGTTGTTGCTGCGTCCGCTACTCTCTAATCCGCGGGTGCAGACCCGCCGCGGCGGGTCTGCGGCGCGTGGGACACTGGAATAATCATGAAGGGCCTGTAACGGTGGGGCTGAAGCCCCGCCCTTCCAGACCCGTGGTGAGAAATCCGCGCTAGCCGCCCAGCACGCGGGCGACCTCTTTGGCATAGTAGGTCAGGATGATATCCGCGCCGGCCCTTCGGATTGAGGTGAGGGTTTCTATCATCGTCCGTTCGCGGTCGATCCATCCCATCCTGGCAGCGGCTTCGATGAGGGAGAATTCGCCGCTCACCTGGTAGGCGGCGATGGGGACATCGAACTCGCGGCGGGCGAGTGCGATGATATCGAGGTAAGGAAGCGCGGGTTTCACCATGATGATGTCCGCGCCCTCCTCCACATCCAGGGCAATCTCTCGCATGGCTTCGCGTTGGTTGGCGGGATCCATTTGGTAGGCCTTGCGGTCACCAAACTTTGGCGCCGAGTCCGCAGCCTCCCGAAAGGGTCCGTAGAACGCCGAAGCGTATTTGGCTGAATAAGCCAAAATAGGTGTCTGGGTAAAGCCGCGGGCGTCCAACTCCTGGCGAATGCGCCCCACGCGCCCGTCCATCATATCGGATGGCGCGACGATGTCGGCGCCGGCCTCGACCTGGGTCAAGGCTGTCTTTGCCAGAAGTGGAAGCGTGGAATCGTTGTCCACTTCACCGTTCTTGATCAGGCCGCAGTGACCGTGACTTGTATATTCGTCCAGGCACACGTCGCATATCACCAGCAAATCCGGCAATTCTCTCTTGATCGCCCGTACCGCCCGTTGCACGATGCCATTGGGGTCGTAGGCGCCTGAGCCCACTTCGTCCTTGCTTTCCGGGATGCCGAACAGGATTACGGCAGGAACGCCCAGGCCATGTGCCGACTTGCATTCGTCCACCAGCAGATCTACCGACCAGCGGTAGTTTCCTGGCATGGACTTGATTTCGTCCTTAACCTTCGATCCAGGGCAAACAAAGAGCGGATAGACAAGAGAGCGAGCGTTGAGCTGGTTCTCGCGCACCAGACTGCGCAGGGTCTCGGTGCGCCGCAACCTGCGGGGTCGATGGATTGGGAATGACATGGCATGCTCCTTCGTCCGTGGCCTGGAATCTGTTGCCCGAAGTTATTCAGTTCAGTTCCT
Organism: Terriglobia bacterium; assembly: GCA_049698675.1. Lineage (GTDB taxonomy): Bacteria > Acidobacteriota > Terriglobia > UBA7540 > UBA7540 > CAVROP01. Next base: position 6,921 of record JBAVYG010000454.1, on the reverse strand, counting down.
TAAAATCCTTCCAGTTGCCAAGGTCTAGCAGACCATGGACGGCTAATACAATCTGTCGCGCGGTTTAAAGTCCCCGAACGTCCCGATGTTGGCTAACGAGATTGCCATCCGGAAGACGTTTTCTTGCCTAATGGTTCCTAATGAAAACCGCTGATACTCAACATTTATCCCGAAGCATCCAAAATTATAACTGAGTTGGCCGACTGCGCCAGCCGCAATCTTCTGAACAAGGTTGTAGTCCACGCCGAACGCGCCACTCAACCCTTTGCGGTTGAAGTCGCCATAGGTCGCGAGGAGGTTCAAAAGGTGGTAGGAGGAAGTGGAAGTCGTTGTTGTTGAGGGGGAGCTGGTGGACCCGCTCAGAAGGTTAGCATACGTATTCTTATTGATGTAGAAGTCGGTAAAGGCCAGCCCATAAACGCCGTGCCTGACATGAGAGGTAATGCCAGCGTCAAGAATACCTTGACCGTTCGGGCTTAAATCAAGTTTCAGCTCGGTGTCGTAAAACGAGAAGGGAGCCAACTTCAGGTCAGAGACGACCGGCGACAAACGCCTGCCGGGAATGAAGTGAAATCCCGTGAGCGAGAGCGTCGGCTCCCAAACAATGGGGTTGTTCGGTCCCAGGACACCGCCGAACGTGGAATCGAAATAATACTTCTGCGAGATGCGCCAGGAAATCAGCTCCTGAGCCTGCGGTGTATCCGTTGTTCCCGCAGGAACGTCTTTGCGGGCCAGGATAATATTCGTCAGCGAGTACTCAACTTCATTGGTTTGGGAGAGGATGTCCAGATCATCGTACCGAACCACGTTGGCAAGCTCTTCCGGATCCCTGGCTTTGACCAGACGATAGACTATGTCAGGCTCAATAACATGCTTAAGTCGCCGGCCCCACAAGGACCACGCGAGGACTTTTTCGAGGGAAGGCGGCCGAAGATCGAGCGAGAAATCGCCCAGGAGCCTGGTGAGGGGGTCGTGGCTCGCTCCCAGGCTGGTCCCGTACCGGGTCGCCTCGACTCCCGCCGAAGGGGTGAGGTGAAAGCCCCAAAATTCATTGACGCGAAGCGTGACCTCCGGGTGAAATTCCAGCCGCTCAGAGAGTGAGGGAAGTTCAAGTCCTGGTTCCGTGCGCCCGAGGGCGCCAGCAGAAGTCCCGAACGAAAAGTAGAACGGGCTCTCACCCACCTGCTTGTCCGTTCCGTAAAAGGAGAATTCGGGCGTTTGCCGGATGATAACAGCGTTCCCTGGCACCAGTTGTGTGGAGAGGAAGTCCTCGTATCGGGATGCGTAGATGTTGAAGTTGTAAGCGCCGAAATCCTTGGTTACGAAACCGATTTGGCGGGCCTCGGAATTCACCGCTTCGGTGAAAGTCGGCGAATAAACTTCGCGGAAAGCCAGCGACGAAACGTAGTCCACGTCCGCGACGCCGCGAAATCCGTCGAAAAAATCCTCAGCGTCCCCGACCGCCTTGACGCTCTGGCCGGGGGCGCGATTTGCCCGAACCTTGTCCTTATCATTTACCCCGAAATAGTCCACCCTGAGCTTGGTGCTATCGCTGGGTGTCGCCCGGAACTGTGCCCTTCGGGCAAGCCCTCGGAGGCTATAATCCTCCAGACCCAGCAACAGGTCCATGCTGGGACTGATAGCCCAGAAAAAGCCCGCGCCAACGACGGTCCCCTTCTGCGAAGAAGTCCCAATGTGTGGAAGCAAGAAGCCGGTATGGCGAGGCTTGCGGGCGATGGAGTTACCCATGAAGGGGAGGTAGAAAAGAGGGACGCCCAGGAACCGGATTACGGAACCGCGGGCCACCACCTTGTCGTCCAACTCCACCTTGGCCTCGCTGGCGGAAAAGGACCACCCCTTTGCTTCGCAATCGCAAGTCGTAAACCTGCCATGTTTCACCGTGTACGTATTCTCATCCAGACGCTCGATCTCCTCACCCTGGATGTAAAAGGGATTCTCCGTGTAAAGCACCCTAGACCGGTCACCCTGGATGTAATAGGGATTCTCCGTGTAAAGCACCTTAGGCGGGGAGTGCACATTGGAATGAAGGAAGCCGTGGCCGTTTGAAAACCATCCTTTCTGGGTTCGGATGTTGTAGTGGACCTCGTCGGCCGCGATATGGGTACGAGGATCGATGAAAAGCACATGCCCCGCGCCCACGACTTCTCCTGACGCTCCGTCGTAGGTAACCTCGTCTGCCGTGAGCTTCATGCCACGGTAAGTCACCTCCACGTGCCCGCGAAAACGGTCAATGTTTTTGTCTTTCTCCTGGGAATCGGCGCGGAGGGTGATGATTCTGTCGGGATTCCCTAATTCCAGCGGCACAGAGGGCTGCTGTTGCGCCGATGAGATCAAGGCCATGCCCAGTGCGACGAACAATCCCAAAGGAACAGGCGCGCTACTTTTCAGGCGGGAGAAGGGAGCGTTCACAAAATTCATGAGCAAGCACAGACGCCTTATTCTACCCGAAGCAGCTTTGCTCGAACGAATCAATTTGCTAAGATGCGTTAGAGAGCGTATAACGCTGCCCGGAGGATTTCAAGCACCCGGTGAAGTGCCCTAAGTGCGGCTTTGTCAGTTACCCCGGACTCGCACAGTGTAAGAAGTGCGGCACCACTCTTGTGCCCGCGCCGCGGCCGCCATCTGTCGCCACTAAAACGACGATCATCGCCCAGCCTGGGCCTGCGCCGCAACTCGAGGGAAAAGCTATAGGTGCGCCGCCCGCCAATATGGATCCAGCTCAGGGCCGAGCCACCAAAGAAGCCCCGCAAGACGAGGGACCTCGGACTATGCCAGATAACGCCGAACTTGAATTCGTGAGGAATCTTCGCGAGCCCTCGGCAGAGAAAGCAAAACCCCCCGTCTCGAAAGAACTTGCGCCCTGGAGGCGAGAGCTTTCAGAGCGTGTCCAGAGCTTTCGCCAGCGTCGCGCCCGTCTACGAAATGGACCTGCCCAGGAGGAGTCCCTCGACTTTGAATTCGAACCGAGAGAAGCGAGCGCGCCTCTGGAGCCGGGCGTGGAAGAGATCTTGGAATTCCCGCAGAACGTTCTTACCGTTGACGCGGAGATTACCCCTCCTGCGGCGCTCGAGGATGACCTGCAACATTCGGACGCGGAAACCCTGGAAAAAGGTGACGAGGGATTGGAGATTCTCGATTCTGCGCTGGCTCAAGCAGACGAATTCGCCATCGAGCCAGCATCGCCGGCAGGCAATCGTTTGGAGATCGTTGTCGGGCCGTCGGAAGTTGACGCTCCAGCGGCTGCCCTACAACTAGCACTCCAGGCCCTTCCCGTGGCGCCCCTGGGCCGCAGGTTCCTGGCGGGCTTGGTGGATGGACTGGTTCTCCTGCTTGGGGCGGGACTATTCGCGCTCATTTTTTGGAGGGCCGGCGGCCATCTGACTCCGGTCCCTCCGAACCTTGCCATCGTCGCGCTTATCGCGGTCATTTTCGTTTGGGCATATTTTGGGTTGTTCACGGCCCTCACCTTCTCTACCCCCGGCCTGACCTGGATGGGTATTGAAGTTCGGAACATGGAAGGTTGGCCACCCGCACCCCGGGAATCCCTCTTGCGCGCTTTTGGTTACTTAGTGTCGATCTCGGCCTTGATGATAGGGTTCCTCTGGGCACTAGCGGATAGTGAGGGCCTTACCTGGCATGATCGGATATCTGGGACTTTCTTAACCCCCGTGAATCAGGAGGCGCCGGGCGAAGCGGTGGAATCGAAAGCCTAGCGATTCCGTCGATTCTGCCTTCCCGACTTTCGCTCGTCATTCCATGAACAAAGGACGGTTCTTGAACCAGAAACTCGGCAAGCGGGCCAGCCGCAAGATGGCCCTTCTCAAATCAAGCCTTTCGGCTATTCGCCAGCCTCTCCGACCGGAAGCCCCGGCCGCACGCTTCCCCAAAAAGGGAGCCTCCCGCGAAAAGGGCCTGAATCCGAAGTTAGGTGGCGGGTAGTAGGTGCTTGGGGCGGGGGAATTCTGAATTCTGAATTATGAATTGCCGACTGCCTGCTGTTCTTCCCAAGTCCCCAGCAGACAGAAGATAGGCAGCAGGCGATATGCAGGAGGGCAGCCGGCCGTGGAGGTAGTGAACAAAGCAATTCATAATTCACAATTCATAATTCAGAATTGTCCGCATTGTTCGCAGTGACTTTAGGCTGGCAAGGTGCATCCAATGTATTGCCGTGCTATACTTTGGACAGTGAGGCCCTCGTGGGCCCAGCGCTGAAGGAGCTTTCCCGGTAATGACCAACCGCATACGGGTTACGTTGATCTCGGTTTCCAGTCTTCTGGTGTTTTATGTCGTCCTCGGAGGATTGCTCGGCAAGAGCGAATCCACCTCGGAGAAGACGTACCGCGACCTGGGTGTTTATAGCGAAGTATTGAACCGCATCCGGATGGATTATGTGACCGAACCCAACCTCAAGAAGGTAACGGACGGAGCAATCCGAGGCCTTCTCGAGGCCCTGGACCCTTACAGCACATACTTTACTCCTGAAGAGTATCAAGACTACCTGAAACATCCTGACCCGGGCCCGGCGGACGTAGGCATGTTCCTATCCAAGAGGATGGGTTATGCTACCGTAATTTCCGTGCTTCCAGGGAGCCCGGCTGAGAAAGCCGGAGTGAGGGCTGGTGACTTAATCGATCGCGTCGAGAGCTCGGCCACACGGGAGCTTTCTGTGGTGCAAATCCAGCGCCTGCTGGCTGGGGCGCCCGAGACCGCGGTAAAGCTCTACGTGGTCCGGGAAGCACGAGGCGAGCCGGCGCCCATCCCCTTGACCCGCACCCTACTGAATTATCCTCCGGTGGTGGCAAAGATAGTGGATGACGGGAACGGGTATCTGCGTGTTGCAACCTTTGAGAAGGGGAAAGCGAAGCAGATTGCTGCCAAGCTTAAAGAGCTTGAGGCGAACGGAGCTCTTAAGATCATTCTGGATCTGAGAAACTGCGCCGGCGGCGATGTGCAGGAAGCCATTGATACGACCAGCCTTTTCCTGGACAAGGGATTGATTACTTACCTTTCCGGCCAACGTTATCCCAGGCAGGACATCACGGCCCATCCCACTGAAGGCGTATGCAATCTTCCCCTGGCGGTGCTCATCAACCAATCCACCGCCGGGCCTGCGGAGCTCATCGCCTCCGCTGTCCTGGGCAACAAGCGCGGTGAGGTGGTCGGTGTGCGCAGTTTTGGCGAGGGAGTTCTTCAGAAAACGATCCCGGTTGGGGATGGCTCAGCGCTGCTGCTCTCCGTGGCGAAATATTACGGAGCTGACGGCAAGGCGATCAACGATAACGGCGTTACGCCCAGCGTGGTCCAAAGCGCGGGAGGCACCTCCGCTGATATCGAGGGCGAAGAGGGGACACAGAACCCCGAGCACTTCGGTGGCAAGGATGATTTGCAGCTTCGCAAGGCAATTGAAATCCTGACGCATTCGTCGTCATCTGCTAAGGCTGCTTGATCAGTCCCGCGCCGGCACTGCCACGGATACTTAAACACTCAACCTTGAGCTCGATCCGGCGAGTATTTCTACCCTTGATTTCCACTCCACACCGTATTCAAGCCTCAACGCTGCGGCTTGCTTTCCTTCTGGCTCTAGCCATTTGTGCCGGCGGCTGTAAACGGGCTGTCTTCGCGCCCTTGCGCGAAGAGGATCAGCGGGAGCTGGCGCGAAAGATCGAGAATGCTCTCGAAGCTGCCGGACGATCCCAAGTCTGGATCAAGTCACCCCTTGGTCTCACCTCCGGAAAGCCTGAAACTCCCGTTGAAGCGCGGGTCGGCGCTGAGGTCTATTCGACGGTCATGGCCGCCCTCGAGCACGAGGCTGAGAAGAACCACCTGGAATGTGCCATAAATGAATCCCGGACGAAAGGGGGATGGCGAGTCGCTGATATCCGCTTGTTACGTGTTGGGAAGCAGGTGTCTCGATGGAAGCTCCATGAGGTCCGTCGCATCCTTCACGCCGCCATCATCATTGACGATCTCGGGGAAAACCTCGAGGCGGCGCGCCAACTGCTGGCTTTGCCGTATCCCCTGACATTCTCCGTTCTACCTCATCTTCGCGACTCTTTGGAAACCGCTCAAGAAGCTTGCCGCGCCGGACACGAGGTAATGCTTCACCTTCCGATGGAGCCGGAAGCGGGTTCCCACGCCTCGCCGGGGAAGGGAGAAATCCGTATTGGCATGACCAGCTTCGAGGTCGAACAAATCCTGCAATCGGACCTGGCTTCAGTTCCCCATGCGGTCGGCGTAAACAACCACATGGGGTCACGTGCCACCGCCGATCCTCGCTTGATGACTGCGGTAATGAGATCGCTTGCCGGGCGCCACCTCTATTTCGTGGATAGCCGTACCACAGCAGCCAGCGTGGCTCTCGAGGCGGCCCGCCAGCAGGGCCTTCCAGCATTTTATCGTTCGGTGTTTTTGGACGACACCGAGACCGTGCGCTATACGCTTGGGCAGCTTCGCCAGTTCCGGCGTGTATTGGAAGAGCAGGGCACGGCCCTGGCCATCGGCCACCCCTACCCAACCACGATCGCCGCACTGGCCAAGTTCTTGCCCCAACTCGAAAGCGACGACGTGCAATTGGCGCCCGCCTCGCGACTCCTGCGGCTTCCGGAAGTCGCGCATCTCAAGCCACCTCCCTATCGCACCGCCGCGCCCTGAGCCTGCTTTGTCCGATCCCTTCACTGTCATTCCGAGCGAAGCGAGGAATATCGCTCTGGAACCAAAGGGCTTGCGAGATTCGGAAGTGGGGAGTATGTCAGTGAGGGCTAGGAGGACTTGCAGCTAACATACTTTGTTTTCAACGACATTCCCGCTTCCAACGCGTAACTATATTTGTTTTCTATGACATTCCAGCTTCGCGTGCAAGTTTTCCACAGCGGTCCTTTGTTTTCATAGACATTCCCGCGT
>JBAVYG010000453.1:0-5421 GCA_049698675.1 Terriglobia bacterium | reverse complement strand
GTGTACCGCAGGGGACTTTTTGGGGTTGCAAAAGCCGGGGGGTTTGTCATCGGCGTGGGGTTGGATCGCGGCCAGGACTTTACCTGAATAATGAATCCATGACCCATTCACCGGTTTCAGGAAGTTGGAGAGGCACTGCTGGGAAGGACACCCCACTCCTCGCTGGGCCGGACGCGAATGGCACGGTCAATCCCAACCTCTGGGGTTCGCAATCTGTTTTGGCTTCGCTATGCCGATGAGTGCGGCACCGGAGGGTCTAGCTTCTTCATGGGAGGCGAATCCAGCATACCTTGCGCGCGCTGAGATTTTTTCGAGGCTGCACTGTACCCTTTTGACTTGCGCCAGCGCGAAAACTCCTGGCAGTATTTGGCCAGTTCCTGGGCAGCGAGTTTATGAGCAAATTCCTGTTCAGGGGATAAATGAGGAAGCGAGTCCGACGACATGTGTACCTCCACGGGAAGGAGCATTATACCATCCACCCCCGAGTCAAGTGTGTTTCACCACCTCACAATTTCACGGTCGATGGACCTTTTGGCATGGAAACGGGATTAATGTCAATGGAAACCACCGCGTGGGGGGCTGATTTCTCGAGGCACTGGATTGTTGTGGCACGTCCTGGATCAATCGCTTTTCAACCCAGTGGACTGCAACACGCGGTGCTCCTCAACTTCGAGATTCGGGATGAAGGGGGCTTATCTTGCCCGCCGCCGGGTTTTGCGAAGCAAGAGGGTTTTATCTTACAATGATTCAATCGTAGGTATTCTGGACGTGGTTTTGCTACGTGGTCTACTCATCCTCGGCCTCGTGGGGCTCAACGCGTTTTTCGCCGCCACCGAATACGCGCTCCTGAGCGTGAGACGGACACGCATCGAGCAACTGGTGCGGGAAGGTGATCCTCGCGCGCGCCTTGTTCAGGTCCTGCTGGCGGATATCGGCTCTCTTATCTCAGGTACGCAACTTGGCGTGACCATCGTCAGCCTGCTGATGGGCTGGCTTGGGGAGGGATTCATCGCTGCGGCCCTTCAGCATCTGGTGGGCACCGGACTCCATGGGCATGCCTCCGTTGTGGTGGTGCACTCGATTGCTTCGGCCTGCGCCTTTGTGCTCATCACCGTTTTTCTCATGGTGCTGGGCGAGCTGGTTCCGAAAGCGGTTGCGTATGACCATGCCGAGGTGGTTTCCTTGGTGGTCGCCCGGCCTATGCTTATTTTTCTGAGGCTAAGCCGTTACGCCGTGGGAGCTCTGGTGGGGATGTCGAACGGCGTTTTGGGTGCCCTTGGCCGTTCTCCCTTGCGGGGTTATAGGCCGCTTCCCACGCCGGAAGAAGTGAAACTCATTGTGTCGTCGATCCGCAAGCACGGGCTGCTGCGGGAAGAACAAGAGGATATCATCCACACGGTCTTTGACCTGGACCGTATCCTGGTTCGGGAGATCATGCTGCCCTGGAGCAGGATCACTTGCCTGCCGCTTACCCAGGACCTCAGGTTCCTGCTCGACCGAATCGTGAAAGACCAACACTCGCGCCTGCCGATTTATGAAGGATCGCCGGACCACGTGGTGGGCATTCTTTACACCAAGGACCTGCTGAGGGTGGTTTCCGAGCGACTGAAGAGCGGCGTGCCACTGCACGTGCCCATGGATTTGCGCCCCATACTCCGCCAACCCATGATCGTCCCCGAGGCCAAGCCTCTCAGCCAGGTACTCGAGGAGGCGCGGAAACATCATTCTCACTTGGCCTTGGTGGTCGACGAATTCGGCACCTACGTTGGCCTGGTGACCGTCGAGGACGTGTTGGAACAACTCGTGGGCGAAATCCGTGACGAATACGACCAGGACGAGCAAGCCATCCACCAGGTCAGCGGCAACGTGCTCCTGATGGACGCGTCGATCAGCCTTAGGGAACTGGCGAATGACTACGAGATTGTCCTGCCCCGTGGAGCTGGATATGAAACGCTGGCCGGGTTCGTGCTTTCCCTTTTGGGGGTAATCCCCAAAGGCGGCGAAAGCATCGTGTATGAAGGCCGCCGATTCACCGTGGCTGAGATGGACGGCCGGCGTGTGGCGAAAGTCAGAATTGAGAAACTCCCCATTACCGCTCCTCAAGCCCGCCCGGCCTCTGGACGAACGCAAGTTAGGACTCCGTGAATCCGGCGATCAGGAGCCGGCAAGCCGTAGCTGTAGGGGTAGGGCTTGCCCTACCCTCGTCAAAGAACTCCCCACAGTCAGGGGACGGCAAGCCGTCCCCCTACAAGTTGTAGGCGCGGGCCCGGCACCGCCGGAAGCCAACGATAACAAGCGGGCTGAGGAGGGCGAGTGCTTAAGCAGGGAGTCCGCCACCGATAAGCACGCCCACCTCCACGCCCCGGTTTGCATTCAGCGTCTTGGCGGCAGAGCCGCGGTTGATACAGATTTCAATGAATCCGGAACTCCCTACCATGGCAAATAGCTCCGAGGGCCTGCCCATCGAGTAGGCCAAATTGAGGCGGGTAATTTCCTGGCGGTTGACAATTATTTTGAAGGGGGGAGGGTTCTCCGAAAACAGTTCCGGGACGTCTTCCGGACTGATGTTGGTGATGAGGTTTCCAAACGAGTCCACCTTTAAGGTCGTGCCTTTGACCAGATTCTCGCCCACCCGTTTGGGTTTCGGGGAACTGAACTGGGCGTAGTCAGTGATCGGGTCGCCGAATTTTTCTTCTTGCACCCCTTTGCTCAACCAGCCGGCGACAGGAGCGAAGATATCGCGGCCGTGGAAAGTGTTACTGACGGGATTCAGGAAATAGTGATCGGCGGTGACGTGCCAGACCTCAACACGCTCCTCGCGCGTGAAAAGCAGTGAGAGGACCCCGTTGTCAGGCGCCACGAATTTGTATCGCCCGGCACGAGCCAGGATTGGCCGTCGCGCGGTTCCCACTCCAGGGTCCACGACAACCAGGTGGATAGTACCGCTGGGGAAATACTTGTAGCTCTGGGCCAGTGCGTACGCGGCCTCAAAAATATCGTACGGAGAGACTTGGTGGCAGATGTCCACAATCTGAACCTCGGGGTTGATGTTGAGGATAACACCCTTCATCGTTCCCACATAGTGGTCTGCCGTTCCGAAGTCTGTTATTAGAGTGATGATAGGTCTGCGAGGCAAGACTCCTCCTGCTTTAGAACCATGCAATTGTAGCACTATTGGCCAACTTCATCGCGCGGCGCGGAGAAAAGCGGTAAGGCAGGGGTCAGGATTCAGGAGCCAGCAACTGTAGCGCGACCTGTAGCCGCAACCAAACATCTTAGGGGGCCTTGTGAGGCCGCGGGTCGCCCCAGCCAAGGGCATGTAGGGGCGAGCGGCGCTCGCCCCGCTGTGGGCCGAACGCCGTTCGGCCCTACACAACCTCGCAGAGAGAGTCATGTCGCTTGTAAAATGGCGCGGAATTGTTCGAGCGTCATGGGTGCGGTCGAGGCCGTGCCCAGATTCTCCTGCACGTGTTCGAGATTGCTCATGCCCACCAGAGCGCAGGTAATGCCGGGCGTGGATCGAACAAACTGGAGGGCGCGTTGTGCATCCGTTCGCATCCCCGGAAACCAGCTTCGAGACTCCGGCGGCAATCCTTGAGTGAGTTGGCCTTGAAGGAGGCTGGCGCTCGCGAACACCATTAATCCGTGTGCCCTGGCCACCTGCAAGAGGGGGGCCAGCTTCCCGCCCGCCGGCTGGGTGCTTGCCATGCGTGCCTCCAGCATGGCGAGGTTGAAGGGCAATTGGATGGCGCGAAAGTGATGATCTTTGCCTCCCACTTCTTCTGCCAAACGCAGAACGTCGGTCAACGAAAGGGCTTCGACCGAAGGCGGACCCACTCGGTAGGCGTTCCAGGTCGCCGTCCCGTACCTCCGTATTTTGCCTTCCGCCGCGGCCATCTCAAGCGCCGCAAAGGCCGCCTTTAACCGGCGGAAGAATTCCTCGCGGCCCACTTGGCTCAGTTGCGTCTCCGGGTTGTGAAGGTAGTAGATGTCCAATGTCTCGACGCCGAGGTTCCGGCGGCTGGCGTCAATCTGGTTTTCCAGGTACTTGGGGGAGATGACATGGCAACCGGCAACAACCTCCTCCATGCGGATGACGCCGGGGTCCAAGAGTTTCTCCTGGAAATAGGCAGAAGGGTCCGGCGGTTCTTCGCCGTCGAAGGTCAGGAACCCGCCCTTGGTGGCCAGGATGACTTCGTCGCGCTGGACTTCGCCGGAGGAAAGCAGTGCTGCCAGCGCCTGGGCGACGGCGCGTTCGCTCCGTTGGTGTCTGTAATTGATGGCCGAATCGATGACGTTGACGCCCATCAACACCGCACGCGTGACGGCCTCTCTGTAACGCGCATCGTAAGCGGCGGTGGGCTCCCCGAGGTAGGTGCCGATACCGATGGAGGAAATCCAGAGACCTTGCGCCTCGCGAATATGCCCCGGCAGGCGCGCCGCAAATCGCTCGCGAAAGCGCGCCGTACCTTCCGCCGTGGCGAAACCTGGAATCAGCATTCAGCCCTCCCACTGTCATTCCGATCCCGCAGTCGCGGGAGAGGAATCTCGCTCTGGCTCTTTCTTCCACCATCCCCCTGGTCCGCCTTGGGCTTCCATCCAGCTCAGCGCAGAGCGAGATTCCTCGCTGCGCTCGGAATGACATCCTCCGAGGGACCGGCTCGGAAATTCGGTCAGTTCGGGCTGGCCTTAACCAGGAAAATCGGGATCTCGCTTTCGTGTCGAACCTTGGTGATGGTAGTCCCATGGATCAGATCGTCAATCCTCTTGTGTCCGTGGGCCGCCATGGCGATGAGGTCGCAATGTTCTCCGCGGGCGGTCTTCAGAATCGCGCGGGCCGGCTCGCCCCGTTCGTGGCGCGCGGTTACCCGGAAACCTTCTTCCCGCAGCCCCTCCGCCACGTGCTCCAAATACTCGCGGTCCTCCTTTATCTCCTTTGAGTCCGAGAGATTCAAGTTGTCCTGCCATTGCGCCGCCCAACCGGTCGAAACGTGCAGCAGCAGAATCTCCGCCTGGGTGAGTGTCGCCAGTTCCTTCACCCGCGGCAGCAGCACGTTGTCGGCTTTGCTGTGATCGAGAGCCACCAGAATCTTCTTGAACATGATGACGCCTGCCTAGCTGGCCCAGCCTTTGACGGTCAGGACCAAGAGATAAGCATTCAAGATAGCAATAATCCCCGCTACCATCCAGGCGAGGATCTTGAGCCAGAGCGGGTTTACGAATTCGCCCATTCTTGCTCGGTTGCTTGTGAACTGAACCAAGGGAAAAACCGCAAAGGAGAGTTGCAGACTCAAGATGACCTGGCTGAAGATCAAAAGCTGTGCCGTTCCCCGATGTCCGAAAAACGCCACAGCGATAATCGCGGGAATAATAGCCACGAGCCGCGTAATCAGCCGCCTCAGCCAGGGCGCCAGACGGATG
>JBAVYG010000452.1:0-1836 GCA_049698675.1 Terriglobia bacterium | reverse complement strand
GTGCAGAAGAGAAGGTTTCGTGCCACAACGGATTTCGCCCTCCTCGAAGGCATGGACGCCATCCTAATATGCGTCCCTACCCCGCTCGACCAACATCGCGAGCCTGACCTCTCTTTCGTTCGCAACACTACCGAAGCCATAACACCGCATTTGCGCCGCGGCCAGTTGGTGGTGCTGGAAAGCACGACTTATCCCGGAACCACCGAGGAGGTGGTCCTGCCCATCCTCGAACAATCAGGGTTGGAGTGTCCCATCCTGTCTTACGCTACCGATGGGTCTCGCGTTACCGCCCCCCTGGAAACCGAGGGCGACTTCCTCCTGGCATTTTCCCCGGAGCGGGAAGATCCAGGAAACAAGCAGTTTCAGACCCACCAAGTCCCCAAGGTCGTTGGCGGTGTGAATGCCTGGAGTGCACTTGCGGCACAGGCTCTCTATGCTCAGGCATTCGAGAAGACAGTCGTGGTCAGTTCCACGCGCGCCGCAGAGATGACCAAAATTCTGGAGAACACTTACCGCTGCGTGAACATTGCGCTCGTGAATGAGTTAAAGCTGCTTTGCCTGCGGATGGGAATCGACATCTGGGAAGTCATCGAGGCTGCCAGCACCAAACCCTTCGGCTTCAAGCCTTTTTTCCCTGGACCGGGATTGGGCGGTCACTGCATCCCCATTGACCCGTTCTACTTGACCTGGAAGGCTCGCGAGTACGAATTCCCCACGCGCTTCATTGAACTGGCGGGCGAAATCAACGCCGCCATGCCTGACCACGTCGTGACCTTCCTGACAGACGCTTTGAATACACGAAAACGATGTTTGCAGGACGCCAGAATCCTGATTCTGGGGGTTGCCTATAAAAAAGATATCGACGACCTGCGCGAATCACCCAGTTTGCGAATCATCGAGCTGCTGAAAGACAAGGGAGCTGAGGTTGATTACCATGATCCCTACTTCTCCCGTCTCCCCAGGATGAGGAATTACGACTTCGGAATGGCCGCTGTGGAGCCCACGGCCGAAGCTCTGGCGTCTTACGACGCAGTCGTCATCGTTACGGACCATTCCAGCTACGACTACGCTGCCATTGTGCGCCACGCGCGCCTCGTCGTTGACACTCGGAATGCAACCAAGAAGGTCAAGGAGCACCGCGACAAAATCGTGCTGTGTTAAGGAAAGGAGAGCAAATGATATGTTACGGATTCCTTCATTCCCACACCGGCGGCTTGGATAGCCGTATAGGGACGTCGCGACTTGGAAAGCTGCTCCTGGTGGCGATCGTACTTTTGCCCGGAGCGTCCTGTGAGGACTGTCTGTGAGGACTGTCTTGCAGCGAGGATTTGGCTCGGGTATACTCTTCGGCGCGGCGATGCCGCGCTGGGATGTCTGGCGCATGGTGTGCCGCCGTGCTTCCGGTGCGGGGAATTCAAACCCTGATAGATTGCTACACCTTCCGCGCCAGGGGACCACGGACTACCTCACGAACGGCGGGCGTATCGAGGTCCCGCAACGCATGGCCGGGCACTCGAACGCGAGAACGGTCGGCCTCTATGACCGGCGCAAAGATGACATCAGCGTGGGCTAAGTCGAGCGGATCGGGATTTGGTACGGTTACGATGTCTAACGAAGTACCCGACAGCTTTACGAGAACCCCGGAGGATCACCCGAAGTCACGTGCGTGGTTATGCCGAATTTGAGAGAGCCATGCAAGGAGAAAGGATTTCATCATGCGCCGAAGATTCTCAGGGTTGTTGCTGGTGGTTTCGTTTCTGGGTGCCGCGGCTTGGCCTAAAGACCAAAAAGAGCAGAGAGAACCGGTCTTCATGGCCCCGGAGTTCCGCTTCAGCC
>JBAVYG010000451.1:0-3685 GCA_049698675.1 Terriglobia bacterium | reverse complement strand
GTGAACCACATATTGCCGGTTCAACAAGTAAGCAACCACGAGCACACACAACGCACAGAAGCCAAAGAACAACGTCCGTGTAGTGTGCCCGGTAGGGACTGCGTTACTGCCAAAGACGGCAGGATACATAAGCAAGGCCGTACCCGCTCCCAGGACGAGAATCATCCCGAGCGAAAGCATCGACAACTGCCAGTGACGGCGATCGAGCGTCTTCGGGTCGACCTTGTCAAACAAATCCATGGAAGGCCTCCTGTGGAGGAAAAGCGGACGCACTCTCTGTCTTTAGCAATTCGATCGCATCAGAACTAGCATGCGTTGACCACGCTTTGTATAACACCTGTCCCCCGCAGTGTCAATCCAATCGTTCAAAGTCAGAACCAAGTGCTCGCTTGGTATTGCCGGTATTCTTCCCCAAACGCCTTGTGTCGTACAGACCCGCCTTCCGAGCGTATAATTCGAAGTTGGATATTGGAGCGGGTGGGAACCCCGAACGACTCGAGGCGAGCAGCGAATTGCCATGACAGACCCATTACTTTCGGTTCGAAATCTCGGAGTTGCTTTCGGGAATCGTGTGGTTCTTCGACAATTGAGCTTCGAGATATATTCCGGGGACTGCCTCGCGATCATTGGACCGAACGGGGCTGGAAAGACCGTGTTACTCAAGGCCTTGCAGCACCTGATCCCGTACGAGGGAGAGGTCCAATGGAGCCAAGGAGCGCGCCTTGGGTATGTTCCCCAGAGCGTCGCAGCGGACCGGCAGCTTCCCCTAAGAGTCAGGGAATTATTGGCGGCGAAGGCTCGGTTCCTACACCTTGCGGATCAAGGGATGGACGACGTTTCTTCCGAGTTGAATCTGCCGCCGGAATTTCTAAGCGCAGGAATAGGAACTCTCTCGGGGGGCCAGTTTCAGAAAGTTTTGATTGCCTTTGCACTGCTTGGGCGTCCCAACGTGCTCCTCTTCGATGAACCGACGGCTAGTCTTGACGAACTCACGGAAGAACACATCTACGAATTGGTCCATCAGTTGCAATCTCAGAGAGGAATTACCCTTATTTTGGTATCGCACGACCTGAGCGTTGTGTATCGCTATGCGAGCCGGGTTTTGTGTTTGAGCAAGGGCGAAGTTTGCATGGGACCACCCAAGGAAATCATGACGCCTGAGATGCTCGAGCAACTATACGGGGCTCCGCCCAAATACTATCGTCACATCCAGGAACATTGAACGAAGCGTGGGCGGTCCGCTCGCGGAAAGAAGAGGACTCATCCAGCGTGGACGCGGGTCACAGTTACGCAATATTGCTTGCCGCGTTTTTTGCCATCGCGGCTGGCCTGGTGGGATCTGTTGCTTTAATGAAGCGCATGGTGCTGGCGAGTGATGTTATCTCGCACCTGGCGCTTCCCGGACTCGGAATAGCCTTTCTTCTCAAGGGCAACCCACTGGTCGGCGGGGGAGCGACCCTATTCTTGGGGACGCTTCTCGTCTGGCAGCTTCAAAGGAAGACGGAACTGGCGACAGACGCTGCGATCGGCGTGGTATTCGCCGCATGTCTCGGAATCGGCGCGCTCGTCACCCCGCGAGAGGATCTGCTGGAAGCGCTCTTTGGCAACTTCCAGAAGCTGTCACTTGCCGGTTTCCTTCTCGGGACGGCAGCCGTCATTCTGGTTGTCGCCTTCCTTGTTGGCATGAAGGATCGATTGATCATGGATCTTTTCTCTCCCGAGCTGGCTGCTGCGACCGGAGTGAACGTGGCGCACCTGGACCTCGGGTTCCTGCTCGTGTTCAGCCTCACTGTACTGGTCGGCCTGCGTTTTATGGGAGCATTACTCTCGAGTGCCTTGATCATCATTCCGGCCGCAACAGCGCGCCAGCTTACGTGCAGAATGGCCCCATTTATGGTTCTCGCGTCTGCGGTGAGCTTGGTCTCGGTCGCATTGGGGTTTCTAATCAGCACGCTGATTCTAAAGACATCGACGGTGGGCCCGACTATCGTTATCGTTTCCGTGTTCCTATTTGCTATCAGCCTGCTTAAGAAGAAGTGACGTAGCGACGCTTCCGTCCGAGATAGGCTTCTATGAAACTCAATGAATACCGGAAGAAGCGCAACTTCGGTGCGACACCGGAGCCTCAGGGCGCAGGCAGTGCTGAGAAGAAGGGGAATGGATCGCTCATTTATGCTATACAGAAGCACATGGCCTCGCATCTGCACTACGATTTGCGCCTGGAATGGCGCGGCGTACTCCTCTCTTGGGCCGTGCCCAAGGGCCCCTCGCTCGATCCTTCGGTGAAGCGCCTCGCGATGCAGACGGAAGATCACCCGGTCGAGTACTCCGACTTCGAGGGGGTGATTCCCGCCGGTCAATATGGAGCGGGAACGGTGATGCTGTGGGATCGAGGAACCTGGCAACCGGAAAGCGCTGATGTGGACGCTTCATTGCAAGAGGGAGAGATCAAGTTCACACTTCATGGGACGAAACTCCAGGGTTGGTGGATCTTGGTTCGCAGCCGTGGCTTGGGGAAAAATCCCCTTCGATCCGCCTGGCTCCTTATCAAACATCGCGATCAGTATGCATCCACGAAGGATGTGACGCAGGAAGAGCCGCGCTCCGTAGCGAGCCAGCGTCTTCTTGCGGAGATTGCACGGGACGAAGGGGGCGACATCGAAAGAGCTTCGATGGGCGATTCGGCCGGCAAGGGGTGACGTATCTCGCCCCTCGGCTCGTGGCCCAGATCGCTTATGAGGAATTGACGGCTGATAAAAAGTTGCGCCAGCCGGTCTTTTTGGGGCTGCGCGTCGATAAGAGTGCGAAGGAATGTTTTCTCCCAGGAGAGACGGGATGACACGCGCAAGACGTGATCATACGGCCTCCGGTCAGTTGCCCATCGTGGTGTCGCACGCGGACAAGGTCTTCTGGCCTGAGGAAGGCTATACGAAGCTGGACCTGGTCGAGTATTACAACGCGATCTTCCCCAAGCTCTCACCCTACGTGAAGGATCGGATACTGACTCTTGAGCGCTGCCCCGATGGAATGGGAGGCGAGTGCTTCTTTCAAAAACAGATGCCCAAGGGCATGCCTCCCGGAACGCCAACCAAGCGGATCGCGCATGAAGCCAACGCCGGCGAGTCCACTGATTATGTGGTGGGCGGCTCCTTAATCACGCAGCTCGCGCTTGCCAACCTGGGTTGCATTGCCGTGCACGTCATGGCGAGCCGCGCGAGTTCGCCCCGGCAGCCGGACTGGGTATGTGTTGACATTGACCCCGAGTCCGGAAAGTTTGCAGATGCCGCGCGTGCAGGATTGCATGTCAAAGCAGCCCTGGACGCTTTGAAGCTGGTATCCTTCGCCAAGACTTCGGGTAGCCGGGGCATGCATGTCCTGGTCCCGATCCGCACTGGGCCGGATGCGGACGAAGTTCTCGCCTTCGCCGAGTCATTGGTCGCGACCGTGGCGGCTGCGCACCCGGATGAATTGACTGTCGAGCATTCGGTCGCAGCGCGGCGCGGCCGTGTCTACTTGGATCCATTTCGGAACGGTTTTGGTCAAACCGCGGTAGCACCTTATTCCGTCCGTCGGCGCGAGAAAGCGCCCATTTCGACCCCATTGAAATGGTCGGAAGTTAAGCCCACACTGATGCCTTCTGATTTCAATATGGGGAATTTTGCAATGCGGCTTAAGCGTGCCGACC
>JBAVYG010000450.1:0-6738 GCA_049698675.1 Terriglobia bacterium | reverse complement strand
GCCCCGCCCTGCCTCTGCAATCGGACCGAGGTGACCTCATGAACGCAATCCTGCTGCTCGTGATCGGTATTGTGTTGGGAATTGTGCTCGGCTGGCTGTGGGTGACAGTTCGCTCAAAGGCCGAACTCGCAAAAGCACAAATAGAAGCGGAGGGCCGCGTCAAAGCGGCAGAAAGCACCTTGAGCGAAGTGCGGGCGCAACTCAACGCGCTCCAGACTTCGTTTGACGCCAAAGAGAAGGAGATTTCAGGCCTTCAGCAATTGTTGCGCGGAGAAGGCGAGCAAAAGGTGAAGGCACAGACAGAAGTAGAGCAGTTGAAGAGCACGCTGGAAGACCTTGATGCCTTGCGCGGCCGGATAAAGATAGAAGGCGAACTCCGCGTTGCAGCGGAGACCAAACTGCAGGAAGCGCAGGCGAACCTCGAAGAACAGAAGAAGTTGTTGGAAGACGCCAAGAAAGACCTGGTGGATACATTTCAAGCGCTGTCCGCGGAAGCGCTCAAGAGCAACAATCAAGCGTTTATTGCTCTGGCCAGGAGCACCTTCGAGACCATTCAAGCCCATGCGAAAGGAGACCTTGAGACGCGCCAGCAGGCCATCGACGCGCTGGTGGCCCCCTTGAGGGAATCCCTCACCCGTTATGAAAAGCAGATCCAGGAGATGGAGAAGGCCCGTCAAAGCGCTTACGGCACGCTCGAAGAGCAACTCCGCACCCTGGCCACCACAAACCAGCAATTGCAGGAAAGGACTTCAGCTCTGACCATTACACTCAAGGGAGGATCCCAGGTGCGCGGCCGTTGGGGGGAAATGACCCTTCGGAACGTGGCCGAGTTGGCGGGCATGTCGAATCATTGCGATTTCACCGAGCAGGAAACCTTCTCGTCCGAGTCAGGCCGGCTTCGCCCCGACATGATCGTGAGATTGCCCGGCAACCGACGTATTGCAGTGGATGCCAAGGTGCCGCTGCAGGCATTCCTCGAGGCCGCCGCCGCCGCCAAGGACGAGGAGCGAAAGGCAGCGCTCGACAAGCATGCCCAAAACGTTCGCGCCCATATGAATCAGTTGGCCGGTCGAAGTTATTGGGAGCAGTTGGAGCCGGCCCCGGAGTTTGTGGTCCTGTTCCTTCCCGGCGAGTCATTCTTCAGCGCGGCGCTGGAACAGGACCGCACACTGATTGAAGACGGAATGCAGAAGCGGGTGGTGTTGGCCACTCCCACGACGCTTATTGCCTTGCTTCGCGCTGTGGCGTATGGGTGGAGACAGGAGCAAATCGCCGAAAATGCTCGCCTCATCAGCGAACTGGGCAAGGAACTCTACGACCGCATTCGGCCCTTCGTTTCTCACTTCGAAGGGATTGGGTCGGCTCTCCAGAAGGCCGTCGATAGTTACAATAACGCGGTGGGTTCACTGGAAGGACGTGTCCTGCCCTCGGCCAGGAAGCTGAAAGAACTTGGCGCGGCCACAGGCGATGAGATCCCTGAGATTGAGCCGGTGGATAAGGCGCCCCGGGCGCTGACCGCAGCCGAGCGCGACTCGGCTGAGAATAGCAGTTCATAGTCAACCCGCCGCGGCGGGTCAGCCCTCGGGTATCAGCTCTCAGCTTTCAGCCGTCAGCTTTCAGCGCTTGAAAGACCGGAGCGTGGCGCTGGGCCAATTCTGAATAGTGAATATGAATTCTAAAGTGTGAATTGAAGAAGCGCAGCGATCAGAGGCCCTGGGCGCGGCGCGCAAAGCCAGTTCCGCGTCCTCAATTCACCATTCACCATTCACTATTCACTATTCACAATTCTGCCAAGAGAAAATGGCCCCCTAAAAAAACTTCGGGGATGCATCGCTGCATCCCCGATAGTTCCTTTCGAATTTGTTGAAGAGCTTACCTCTTCTTCTTAGCTTTCTTTTTTGCTGCCATTCTATTCTCCTCCGAACTTCTTGAATTTCACGCCAGCGTTGCTGGCGGAGCGCGTATTCAATCTCATGTATAGTGACACCGATTTATCTTGTCAAGAAGAAAGTGAGGTTCGCGACAAAAAAAATGAAATTTCGATACCCGAAACTGGAAAATTAGAATGCGCGGAGACCTCTGCGAGGATTATTCCCCAAACTCCGCTCAGTACGGAAGAACCATCGCGAAGGCGACGACGGGATTGCGGAGTCACCTCCGCCGCATGTTCACCAGAAAACTCGAGGCGCAGGGTAGGTGGATGGAGTCATCCCCGGACCGGGTGTGCCTATAATGGGCAAGAACGCGGAGCTTGGCCGCTGCATCTAAGAAGCATGGCGCGAAAATTGAAGATTAGAGATCGTCACCGTACCTTATATCTCCCTCCGCTGGCAGGCAGGACGTACACGCCCATCATTCTCGGAGTGGTCTTCCTGGCGCTGGCAAGCCTCCCGGGTTTGGGCCAGGAGAAATCTGAGCAGGAACCGCCGGCCACCATAAAAGTATCGACGGAAGTCGTAAGCGTGTACGCCGTGGTGGAGGATAAGAAGAAGCACCTGATCCCGGACTTGAAGAAAGAGGATTTCGAACTTGAGGAAGACGGGACACCCCAGGAGATTCGCTACTTCTCGCGCGAAGCTGACACCCCTATTACCATGGGAATCATGGTGGACACCAGCCCCAGCCAAGGAAAGGTGCTGGGCATTGAGCAGGAAGAGGCAAAGGCCTTTCTGCATCAGGTGATGCGTGTTAAGGACTTGGCTTTTGTCCTGCACTTCGACGTGGACGTGGAACTCCTCCAGGATTTCACGGCCGATCAACGCTTGCTCGCCCACGCGATCGACGAGACGGTAATCAATGGCGGCGGGCATGGCGTGATGCCGGGGCCCTTTCCCACGAGCGATTCCGGCGGCGCCACCCACCTTTACGACGCCGTCTATTTAGCATCCAACGAGCTTCTGAAGAACGAAGTGGGGCGCAAGGTACTTATCCTCCTGACGGACGGCGAAGACCAGGGGAGCAAGGTCAAGCTGCAGACCGCCCTGGAGGCCGCGCAAAAATCGGATGTGATCAACTATTCCGTCGCCATCATTGACCGCTCTTTCTACTGGGGACACGCGATCGGCTTCGGTGGGGATTCCGTATTGAAAAAGCTCTCGGACGACACCGGTGGAAGCGTTCTCGAAGTGAACCGCGCCAAAGATACCTCGGCGGCGTTTCAGCAAATTGCCCGCGAATTGCGAACTCAATACCTGCTCGGGTATACGCCTACGAACACCAAGCACGACGGGTCTTATCGCAAGATCCGGGTGCAAGTTCGCAATGGGGACTACAGAGTTCAGGCCCGGCGGGGTTATTACGCACCCACAGAGTAGGGAACAGGGAATAGGGAACAGGCAACAGGGAACAGGCGATGGGGAACACGTCCGGCCAATCTGTTCCCTGTTCCCTATTCCCTGTTCCCTACTGAGACAGCGCGAAATAACCGTTCTTGGCACGCGCGTGCAGGTTCTTATCGACAGGCTGAATGGTGATGCTGCGGAATGTCCCATCGTGGGCAGGGTTCGTTGAAACGTAGGCCAAGCTGTATTGATTGCGGAGCTCGCGGGCGATTTCATGAAAATCCGCGGCCAAGTCACCTGCCTCGAAGGGAAAGAAGGCATGGCCCCCGGTTACCTCCGCCAGCCGGTGCAGGACTTTGTCCCCCCGCCCCTCCGCGCCGGTGCGGTTGGTGCTGATGGTGAAAACTGTAACCTCAGCACGCTGCGCCATGGCCAGTGCCTCTTCCCGAGTATGCACGCTCTGATTATCCTCCCCGTCGCTGATGATGATCATGACCCGGCGCAGGTAAGGTTCCGGCGGCGGAAAGAAGAGCATCTTCTCCTTGCATGAGGAAAAGACAGCATCGAAGAGGCTCGTAACACCCCCGGCCTGAAGGCCCTGAATGGCGTTCGAAAGTTTCTCGATGTCGTCCGTGTAATCCTGGACAAGCTGGGGTTCCAGGTCAAAAGCCACCACGTAGGCGAGGTCTTTGCCGGGACGCACCGCTATGTTCAGGAAATCGATCGCTGCGTCCTGTTCAAAGCGCAGCCGGGCGCGAACACTGTTGCTGGCGTCGACCAAGATCCCGATGCGTAAGGGGAGGTCGGTCTCGCGGCTGAAGAAGCGGATGTCTTGGGGCTTGCCGTCCTCGAAGATTCGGAAGTCGTCTTTGGTGAGGTCGGTGACGAGCCGGTTCTTCTTGTCGGTAACGGTCGTGAGAACGTTGACCAGTTCAACACGCACCTTGATTCGACTCTGGTCGTCGGAAGATTGAGGATTATTGCTGCTTGGCCCGGCGGGGGAGTTTTGGCCGAAGAGTACTCCCCCTGGGAGGCAGAAAAGCAAGAGGAAGAAGAGGGGGTTTTTCATCATTCAGTTCTCCACCAACCACAACAATTATAGTGGCGCCCAGCGGGGCAGTCAATGAACGCAGGCGCGCAGGCACGACTCCGTCAAAGTCAGGGTGGTCGGGGGCGCCGAAACTGGCGCCGGCTTTTGCCAGGAGCCGGGTTTCAAGACTGGGCGGAAGCAACGAGTGGAATAGCGCCCGGGTCCTGGACCGCTTTAAGGGCAGGCAAAAGCTTTTCAAAGCGCCGAGGCAGCCCCTCCCGCGTGGTCACCGACCCTCGCTCGAACTTGAAACTGCTTACGGTTGTGGCCTCGAGACCCATCCTGAGCAGGGCAGCAACGTCGAGCCCTGCCTCGGCCCGGTCGAGCTGCTCGGGCTGAGCAAAGATGGCAGGCGCGCGCGGCATGAAGCGAGGGCAGCAGTCCTCAAAGGGTTCGCAGGAGATCTCGTAAGTCCCGATCTGCCGGGCCAGGCGCAGTATCTCCGACTTATCGTCGCCCGCCAGGGGGCGATAGATGGGGAAGTCAAGGCCGTGGTCAATGGCCGCCAGGTTATGCAGCGTCTGTGAGGCTACCTGCGAGACGCTGTCTCCGGTCACGAGCCCCATCGCGTGCTCGGCCCGGGCAATCTCTCGCGCCATGCGCGCCATCATGCGGCGGTAAAGCAGCACGCGAAAGCTCTCCGGCGCTGCCGCAACGATTTGGCGCTGCACGGCGTCAAAGGGAACCAAGTAAAGCCGTGAGGTGAACTGGTAGGGTGTGAGGGTCCTAACAATTTCTTCCGCCACGCCCCTTGATGAATCCCGTGAGGGAGAGGGGTTTCCGAAGAAGTGCACGAAAGCAGCGTGGCAGCCGCGCCGCATCATCTTGTAGGCAGCCACCGCGGAATCAAACCCGCCGGAAAGCAATACGACGAGCCGGCCACTCGTGACGGCAGGCAGGCCGCCGGGTCCGTCCACCCGGTCCGAATAGATAAGAGCTTTCCCAGGGACAACCTCGACCCAGCAGGTCACCTCCGGGTTCGTGAGTTTCACCTGGACGCTCGGGTCTCTCGCTCGCAAGGAATCCAGGATGACCCGCCCGAGCTGGCGCTCCAACTCCATGGAATTCATGCCATATCCTGTCTCGGCGATCTTGGCGCGTACAGCGAAATTGCGCGGGTTCTTTTCCGCCATCATGGCGCAAGCCGCAGGACCCAATTCAGCAAGCGAACTCGGAACTTCGCGGGCCAGTGCAATGTAGGCGAGACCAAAAACCCGGCGTAAACGCTCCAGGATAGCAGGCGCTGCGGATTCGTCCCCAGGGACGAGCAGGAAGCGTTCTGCAGTGCTGCCGAGCGATTGGACCGGCAAGTCACAGACACTCTGCTTGATGGCGGAGCGTAGGCGGCTGAGGAAGTAGTTCTTGTTTCCACCCTTAAGCCAGATTTCGTGGTAGTGGAGAATGAAAACTCGGTTCATGCGCTTCTAACTGCCTTCCGAGCGTATCAATGTGCCCGCCCTATGGCTCGTAGCGCTGACCCCGCAAGGCGGGGTCGGCACCATGCGCGAGCACTGGAGTGCCGACCCCGCACGCGCGGGGTCGGCGCTACAGAGCTGCGATAGAGCGAATGAAGCTAGAATAAAGGTTTTCTGCGGATACCGCAAGCTTGCCGAAGGCGCGTAGAGGCCGCCTTCAGGCGGGCATAAGAAAAAACAATGCCGGGCTAAAGCCCGCTGCTACGAGAGCGCCAGGCGAATTCTCAGGGTAGGGACTACAAACTGGCAGGCTTGTGTTCGAGTTTCTGCTTTCTAGTTTCTGCTTTCGCTTTTGGTTCTGGGCGGACCCGTAGTCGTCCTTTGCCCCAGCGCTGGAAGGCCGCGCGCATTTCAGGTTCGGGGTCAATGCCCAGGGCGTCGGCAACTCGATTGATGTAGTTGAAGTAGGAAATGACCTCGACGGCGTCCAGGATGTCGCGGTCCGTGAGTCCAAATTTGCGCAGGCTTTCCACTTCTCGGCAGCGCACCGCAGCGGGCGTGCGCGTCACCCGCACGGCAAACTTGCACAGCGCCTTTTGGCGGGCGGAAAGTTCCGCCCTGCGGTAGTCATGCTTGACATGCTCGGCCAGCTTTTCGTCTCCTGTTTCCTCACGGAGATCCTCCCCGTGCGCTTCGATTCAATAGAAGCAGTGGTTGGCCTGGGAGACAACGGTGGCCAGCATTTCGCGTTCGGTGCGCGAAAGGCCTGAAGGACCGAACATCGTGGCCTGATACAAATGCATGGACGCGCGCAGGCTCGCCGGATTCAAGCTCTGCAGCTTGAGGACCTTGAAAACCTTGCCGGCCCGTTTGATCGCTTTGTCGTACTCAACCTTCAGTTCGCCCGTCGCTTCATCGGGTTCGATGTTCGTTATCCATGACATATCGGTAC
>JBAVYG010000449.1:0-7349 GCA_049698675.1 Terriglobia bacterium | reverse complement strand
CCGGGCATGCCCACCCCGGTGACGTTCTGGGGGCCCAGCGCGTCCGCCGCCAGGGTGGCGACGAGTGAGGAATCAATGCCGCCGCTCAGGCCCACAATCACTTTTTCGAACCCGCACTTTACCACGTAGTCGTGCACGCCCAGCTTGAGGGCTTGGTAGACCGCTTCGGTTTCGGAAGCAGGAGCGGGGTGGATTTCGAGATGACCATCCGAGGTGTCGAAAATCACCAGGTCTTCCTCGAAGGAGCGGGCGCGCGTGCAGAGTTCTCCCCGGGCACTGAAAGCCATGCTGGAGCCGTCGAAAACAAGTTGGTCGTTTCCCCCCACATGATTGACGTAGACCACCGCAATGTGGCGGGTATCCGCGATAGCTTTCAGCATGTCATGACGCAATTGGATTTTCTCTGTACTGTACGGAGAAGAGGCAATATTCAGCAGCAAGTTGGCCCCGGCGCGAACGCACTCATCGACAGGATCTCGGTGGTAGAGTTGTTTCTTCCAGAAATGCTTGTCGTTCCAGACGTCTTCGCAGATGGTAATTCCGAGCTTGAAACCATTGAACTCATGGAGCCCGATGGATTGGCCGGGTTCGAAATAACGCGACTCGTCAAAAACATCGTAAAAGGGCAGCAGGATCTTCGTGTAATCGAGCACCACCTTGCCGTCCTTAATTAAAGCTGCTGCGTCCGCCACGGCTTTGCCTTGCACCGCGTGGGAGCGACGCACGTAGCCCACAAGCGCCGGGACGGGGGGAAGCAACCCCGCCAAACGTACCAGTTCGCTCTCGGACTTCCGTATGAAGCCCGGCCTTTCAACCAGATCTCGAGGCGGGTATCCGCAAAGCGCCAACTCCGGGAAGACCACCAGGTCTGCCCCGCGTTCCTGGGCGCGGCGGGCATACTTCACGATACGGTCGATGTTGCCGTCAAAATCTCCAACCGTGGTGTTGATTTGTGCGAGGGCAATTCTCATGGCTGGCTATTAGTCTACTTCATGGTTTCCGGGTGCCGCAAGGCGGTTTGAGGGGATTTGCGATTGGTGATATTCGAAACTCGAAACTGGAAATTCGAAACTCGCCACCCCCAGGCGAGTCGAGTTTCGATTTTCGAGTTTCGATTTTCGCGAGGGCCAAATGCAGCCGGGAGTGTGATCTTGCTCGACTGCTTCTAGGCGCTGAAAGAACTTCCGCAGCCGCAGGTGGTTTTCACATTCGGGTTGTCAAACTTAAAACCGGCGCCCTCCAAGGTTTCTACGTAGTCGATCTTGGTGCCATCGATGTACATCAATGATGCCTGGTCAACAAACACCTTCAGGCCGTCGAATTCGTAAACCTTATCAACCCCGTTGGTCTGGTTCTCGAAATTCATCTGGTACGAGAATCCAGAACATCCGCCGCCCACTACCGCCACGCGCAAACCGGCAGGGGCGGGATTCTGTTGGGCCATGATTTCCTTTACCTTCGTAACGGCCTTGGGAGTGAGCTCTATTTTCATCTAAAACTCCTTATGCAAACCAATTTCAGTCTGGCACCCTTAATATCTGATGAACCAACATACCAGAGGGATACACAGAAATCAAGCTGGATGGCCCGATTCAACACTGCGCGGCTCGGAGCCTAAGGAAGCGGAACCCTGCGCAACGCGGCCTTCTGGCGCAACCAAACGCGTCTTGTAGGGCCGAACGGCGTTCGGCCCTCGGGCGAGCGCCGCTCGCCCCTACGCGCCCCTCCCAATTGGTAGCGGGTCAGTTGGGGGTTGTAGCGGCGATTCACCTGGAAAGCAGGCCTATTATTCAGTAACATAGTTGGGATGATTGCCGGTGGAACCGCGACAATCCTGGAGGCACGCGCCTTGGCTGACCCGCTTTGCCGCAGGTAAGTTACCGTGAAGAAATATATTCTGGCTATGGCATCGGTAGCAGGGATCGGCCTCCTCATCCAGAGTGGGTGTGGAGGCAGAGGTGGCGTTACAACCCTGCCCATTGTCACCACTCCGGGGACGATAGCGGTTTTCGGTGGCGACGCTCCCCAATGCAGCAGCGTCATTTCCTTCGCGGTCACGATTAGTGGTCTGACGTTGACGCCGCAGTCTGGTTCGAGCCCCGTTTCGGTCCTTTCTGGCGGGCAGGCGGTCACGGTGGATTTTGCCTCCCTAATGGATTTCGCCACCATGTTCAGCGTGTCAAACGTCCCACCTAACACTTACAACGCGCTGGGAATAACACTTTCCAATCCGCAGTTGACGTACCTGGATACTTCTACCACCCCTCCCTCCCTCACGACGATCGCTCCGACGATGACTTCCCTGACCATCAATCTCAATCTCAACCCGGCAATCACTATCGCGAGCAGCGGCACCGTCGCCCTGCAACTCGACTTTAACCTCCTGAATTCCGTTTCCATCGGTTCCAACAGTCAATTCACGGTGACCCCGACTTTCACCGCAGATTTGGCCTCGGCCTCGGGAAGCAATGGTTTTGCTGAGTTCGATGACTTGAGCGGTCTCGTTCAAAGCGTGAGCACAAACTCCACAAATCCGTCGTTTGTTGGGAGCTTCACGATCTCTTCTCCCAGTGCTCCGACCTTTACGGCCTACGTCACGAGCTCAACGACGTTCGCTGGGGTCTCCGGGCTGAGTGGTCTAACTGCCGGGACCTTTGTGGAGATGGATGCCTTCCTTGACTCGAACGGGCACATCGTGGCAAACACCGTGGTGGCGGAGGATCAGGAAGATCAGGCCAGTGGCGAAGCGGCATTTGCCGGGTTGATCACTTCAGTGACGCCACAGACAGGGAATGCCACCCAGTTCACCCTGTTTGTCGGCGGCGAAAACCCCGATGTGAGCAGCCGGGTGGCGCTCTTCTCGCCTCTGACCTTCAATATCGCTTCGTCCACAAGCTTCGGTCTTACCGCCCAAGCTGCCGACTTCGCCAACTTTACTTTTGGCAGTGCAAACCTTGCCGCCGGTCAGCGAGTTGTCGTCCACGGCACCCTGCCCAGCGGCTCAGGTACGGCGCAGACTGCCACCGCTCGGTCGGTATTCCTGGGTCTCCAGTCCATTTTGGGGAACCTTTCCACAAACCCAAGCACACCGGTAGCCACCAGCGACGGCGTGGACGGAGGGTTCACGCTGCTTCCCTGCTCGGCCCTATTCCAGCCCGCGCAGATTACGGTTCTTTCCGCCCAGCAGACAGCCTTCTTAGGCATTTCGAATTTGTACAGCTTGAACAGCCCGGGCACGCACTTCCTGCTCGTCAAAGGATTGCTGTTCAATGAGCAGAGCACAACCTCTTTTGGGGTCGAGAGTTGGACTGTGCCCGCCAATGTTCAGGTGGCAAACCAGATCCATCAGCTACCTTAGCATGATGCTGAAAAACTCTGGTGAACGTTGTCATTCCGAGCGAAGCGAGGAATCTCGCTCTGGTCAGGCCGCATAGGGGGCGACAAGCAGATCGAGATTCCTCGCTTCGCTCGGAATGACAGGCTGGAAAGGTTCTTCAGCATCCTATAAGAGAGCGAGAGAGAATGTTGAAGAGCGCCCTTGGGTTCATCTTATGTCGGATTCTAAGGCCGCAAGCGCGGTGGCGCTGATTTGCGCGGTGCCGGTGGTCTGGGTAGTTTTCTCCTTTCCCCTTTGTGTCCAGCAAGCTGCCCGTGCCGGCCTGGCCAGCTTCCCGGCGGATACCCAGCAGGTTGCCTACTCGAATTTTGCGCAACTGCGTTCCTCACCCGATTATCCGCAAATCCGTCAACATGTGCTCTACCAGCAGCTCCGCGGATTTCAGGAGTTCCTCCGCTCGGTGGGCGTCGACCCTGAAAAGGACGTTGACGAGTTGATGCTGGGGTGGCACGGTCAGTCCCTGAGTGGCACGGGGAGCTTTGGCGTTGCGGCGGGACGATTTGAACCCAATAAAGTGCGGGAGTTCTTCACGCAAACCCAATTGCCCGTCCAATCCTACGCTGGTTCTGAACTATTTGCCTTCGGCTCGGGCGCGGACCCGGCGGATACCTTCTTCACCTTCCTGGATTCCTCGATGGCGGCCTTCGGCCGATTGTACGACCTGAAAGCCCTTCTTGACGTCAGGGAAGGCTCAGCCGACGCCCTGGAAATAAACCAGGCCATCCGAAGTTACGAAGCCGAACTCGAGGGGACAGCGCCTCAGTGGGGGATCCTTACTGGGAAAGCTGCTGCGAATGTTGCTGCGCCGTGGCTGTCGGGCGGAAGGAAGACTACGATTGATTTGACCGCCTTCTTGGAGCCGGTCCAGGCCGTCCTTTATCGTGTGGATTGGGACGGCGGTTTCACGGCAAACATCAGCATTGTCTGCAAGACGCGGGAAAGTGCCGCAGCACTGTTCCAGCTTCTGAACATTCTCAAGTCTGCCCCCGCGCCTCCCGCCTCGGGTGGCGGTTCCGGACCTGCCCCCCTGCTCCAAAATCTGGATGCCCGCCAGAACGGATCGCGGCTCGAGCTCAGGGCCTCGGGGGCAGCGGACGCACTGGACCAGATCCTAAAGATTGGGGAATGAGGTTAAGTGAGTCATTTGTTCATTGAGTCATTGAATCATTGACTCGCGCGAGGCGGGGGGAGGTGTCTATCCTTTTGAGGGTTCTTCAATGGACCAATGAACAAATGAATCAATTCTGAGCGCGGCGAAATCCCGGTCCCAAGCTACGCCTCTTCAAGACGGCGTGAAAGGCTTGAGTTCCCTCTTGAATTCTGCCTGCGTAACGGGCTCGCCATCATTCAGACGGCTTAAAAGCTTCTTGATGGCATCTTTGGCCTGCTCTTTTCGATAGGCACGGATGAACCCATCAAAGAAATGCTCTCCTGCCATGGCCCGGTTGATTTCCGCTTGCTTGTTGTGATCCTGTAACTCCGTGAAATAGACGACGCGGCATTTCCCTGAGTAGGTGGCCTCCTTGTAGACCTCGAACATGATCTTGTCAGATTCGAATGGCATAGGGTTCCTCGGGGCCAGGGATGGGGGACTCCGTAAATGCACACACCGGCTTTATTGCTTCCCAAAGCCCTCTAATTTTGATACCAGAGATGCAGGCGGCCGTCAATGCGAAGCTTGGTTCCGTACCGGCCGAGGTTGAATGGCCGGGCTGCCTGTCACCAGTTTAGCGTGGGTCAGGGATTTCAAGATCCCGGCATATCTTGCGAGCCAGGATGGCGTTAATCTCAGTGTGGCGGGGTACTGCGGAAACCTTCTTGTGGCGGGGATTCACATACATAGTGTGCCTGCTGCCTTCCCGCAGTTCCCGGCATCCGTTCTCTTCCAGATGCCGGACCAGCTCCCGCCGCTTCACAGAGCCGCCACGGAGACGGACTCCTTAAGGACTTCCTCACCCTGTAGGTCCCTCTCTGTCAGCTCGCGGTTCGCCTCGAAAACAAGCCGAATGGCTTCCTGAAGATTTTCACGGGCCTCTTCCAGCGTCTTGCCTTGGGTATTGGCACCCGGTAGCTCTTCAACCCAGCCGATATAACCCTCCGGCACTTTCTTGAAAACGGCGGTCAGCTCCATGTTCCCTCCCCTGCATTCTATTAACAATCCTAACATGCTCTGCCTGGCGGGACAATTAAACGCGCTCAGGAAGGGAATCTTGATTCAGTAACAATTTCGGCGGCAATCGAAAGGGAGGAGCGGAGAAAACACTCAAACTCCAGAATAAGGCAGCCGGAGACAGGCGGGCCGGCACTACCCATCAGGCGGAATCTGCCTCCGGTTGGTGCGTTTCGATAGAGAGCGACTCACTCGGTTGCGGCTTCAATTTGATCACCAACGCCTGGGCAATCATTTGCAGAACGGGTCCTCGATTCTGGAAGAGAAGCCGGATCCACTCCTGCTTCTTCATTTGTGGGAAATAGATTCCCCGGAAGGCTAAACGACCGATCAAGTGGATGAGGCGGTCCGCAAAAGCCTTCGACCGCAGTTGCCCGATGGCAGATGCATTCGCCGCTGGATTATAAGACGCCCCCCAAGCCTGTCTTACTTCCTCCTCCGCTTGCTCGGCGGAAATTCCTAGGGGCGAGTAGTCCATGGTGAAAGGTTTGAACTCCAGCCAGTGCTTTGGCCGGGCGAGCCGACCGGCTGATGCCAGCCGATCATAGAGTGGAGTTGCCGGGTACGGTGTCAGCAGGCCGAATACAGGCAATCCCGGAGGCCAGGAACGAACCGCTTCCAGAGTGCGTTGGGCCACACCCGGACGGTCACTGTCCATCCCGAAAATAAAGGAAGTAATAGCATAAAGGCTGTGCCTAGCGAGGCACTCCAGAATCGCCTTGTATTCCGCCGGTTTATTAAAACCCTTCCTCACGCTCTTGAGGTTGTCGGGGTCAATGGACTCGAGGCCCATGAAGATCCACTTGCCTCCGCTCTGTGCGATCAATGAGACGAGTTCCTCATCTCGCAGCAAGTTCATGCTGATCTGGGCCACCCAGGGAACCTGCGCATCCCGCGCGATGATTTCCCGCAACAGCGCCTTGGTACGTTTGGGATTGATGGCGAAGTTGTCGTCGATGAAAAAGACCGCAATCTTTCCCTTCTGTCGCCTCTCCAGGGCCTTCAACTTCAAAAGCTCGTTGACGACGCTTTCATTTGAGCGGAATCGGATGGAATCACCAAAGAACCCCGTCACGGTGCAGAACTCACATCCGTAAGGGCATCCACGGCCGGACTCGATCGGGACCAAGTGAAAAGTCTGCCAGGTCATTCCAACCAGTGAAAGGATGCGACGGACAAGCGTTGGGAAGTGCCGGATGAGGTTGAACTGATCAAGGTCCATGTGGTCCCAAGGGATCTCGGGATAATTCGCGAGCGAAGGCTTCACTTCATTGCCCCCCTCGTCCACAGGTGCATAAACTGCTTTGAGTGCGCCACGCTGGGCATCGGCCACAATGCGCGGCCAGGTATAATCCGCCTCACCGAGCGCTACGGAATCAGCATGGCGAGGGCCGCCGTCACGCCCCAGCGCTTCGTCGGGCACCTCGGTGACGTGTGGCCCCCCCATTACGACGGGGACACCTGCGGCGCGCGCCACATCCGCCATCTCGTAGGCTTTCCTGACCATGCGGGTCATGGCGCCAATCCCCACCAGCCCGATTTGATGTTTCTTGAGGTATTGCACCAGCCCGGTCTTATCCAAACGCTGCGCGTTGCCATCCACCAGAAATACTTGGTGACCCGGAGGTGTGAGCGACTTCAGGAGAAACATCCAGAGGTGCGGCATGAAGTTATTGGTGATTTCGTTGTCCGGGTTGTACAGAAGAATGTTCATAATTGTTCGGCCTTTTGCCCTAGGCCAGGATTTTCATTTTGGTATCGTGGGCGGGGACACTATACACC
>JBAVYG010000448.1:0-3732 GCA_049698675.1 Terriglobia bacterium | reverse complement strand
GGTCAAATCGGTTGGCTTTGTGTCGTTGGGTTGCAACCTCTTTTTCAAGCTGCTGAGCCTCGGATTCGATATCCTTCTGTTCATCCTGGTAGCGTTCAATTTCGCGAGTGTATTTCTTTTCGATTTTTTCTGCGGCCTCGGGGTCCTTTGGGTTGAGGACGGAAAGGAGGTCCAGAAACAATTCATAGGTGTGGCGGCGGATGTTCTTGGCCTGGAAATAAGCCCACTGATCGGTGGCCTTGCTC
This sequence comes from Terriglobia bacterium, assembly GCA_049698675.1. Taxonomy (GTDB): domain Bacteria; phylum Acidobacteriota; class Terriglobia; order UBA7540; family UBA7540; genus CAVROP01. The sequence goes on along the minus strand of JBAVYG010000448.1, from coordinate 3,487 downwards.
TGAAGGAGTAATTCCTCGGTGTGAGTGCGATGGCCAAGAAGTGAGATGGCGGCCAGCACGACGGCGAGGACTGCCATCGATAATGTAACAGGTACGAGACCTGGGTCGCGATGGGCTTCTTCTGCGTTCTCGTGCAGTTCTTGAATTTCTTCGGTCATAGCCAATCCTTTGTGCCGAGGTTGTTTTGTGATTTGAGGAGCACTGCGACAAGCAAGAATATCAGAAGGGTAAGAGGTCTGTCTTTAACAGAATTCGAGTCGCCATTCAGGATTTCGCGGCGCTGTTGCCGGGTTTGCTGGCTCCTGCGGTAACGGGGGGCGAGGGGCGGCCTCCCGAGGATGGTGGGGAAGGCGGAGGCCCCGGCGCCCCATGGCACTTCTTATATTTCTTGCCGCTCCCGCAGGGGCAGGGATCGTTGCGTCCGATCTTCTCGCGACGGATGACCTGCTGGGGCTTCTCCGTGACCCCGCCGCCCACCATCTGCATCTCGGCCTGCTCGCGCCGTTTGCGCCGCTGGTACTGGCGGATCATTTCCTCTTGTTCTTCCGGAGTCTTCATCAGGAAGAGATAGCGCAGGGTTTCGTCCTCGACCCTGTCCATCAAACTTTCAAACATATCGAAGGACTCGCGCTTATATTCCACCAGTGGGTCGCGCTGGCCGTAGCCACGCAGGCCGATACCTTCCTTCAAGTGGTCCATGGTCAGAAGGTGGTCTTTCCACTGCGCGTCCACTACCTGCAGCATGATCATGCGCTCGTGGAAGCGCATGCGATCGGCGCCCCAGACTTGCTCCCGCTCCTCGTACTTTTCGCGCGCCAGGCGCCTCAGCTCGTTGGTGAGCTGGTCGAGGGTCTTGGGGTCAAACTTCTTCAGGTCGAATTGGCGGAGATCGATTCCCAGCCGGCCCCAGAACTCGGTGCGAAGGCCATTGATATTCCACTGGTCGGCGTGCTGCGCCTTGGGGCAGAATTGGCTGACCAGCCAATCCACCATGCGGTCGCAGGCTTCCAGGACGAATTCCTTCTGCTCCTGTCCTTCGAGCAGTTGACGGCGCAGACCGTAGATGGTCTCGCGCTGCTTGTTCATCACGTCGTCGTACTCGAGCAAGTGCTTGCGGGACTCGAAATTCTGCGCTTCCACGGCCTTTTGCGCGGCCTCGATGCGCTTGCTGATCATTCTCGACTCGATAGCGATGCCTTCTTCCATGCCCAGCCTCTGCATGAAGTTGGAGACCCAATCCTTGGCGAAGATGCGCATCAAGTCGTCTTGGAGCGAGAGATAGAAGCGCGAGGAACCCGGGTCGCCCTGCCGGCCGGCGCGGCCACGCAATTGGTTGTCGATGCGCCGCGCTTCGTGGCGTTCAGTACAAAGAATGTGCAGCCCGCCGAGTTCAACCACACGCTCGTGCTCGACATCGGTGACCGTCTTGAAGTGGCTGATGAATCCGTTCCACTTTTCCCGCCACTGCGAGTACTCCTCAACGTAGGCCCGATAAATCTCATCCGGCGAGCCTTCCGGGGGGCGGTCCGGCGGCTCGGGATTGATCCCCTGTTCGCGGTACTTCTCCGGCGACTTGCGGAATTCCTCCCGCGCCATGGCCTCCGGGTTCCCGCCCAGCAGGATGTCCGTGCCGCGTCCAGCCATGTTGGTGGAAACGGTCACCGCTCCCTCGCGCCCGGCCTGCGCCACGATTTGCGCCTCGCGCTCATGCTGCTTGGCATTCAGGATGTTGTGTTTTATTTCCTTCATGCCCAGCACTTCCACAAGACGCGTGAGCGGACTCCTGATTTCAATCAAGTAGTCCAAAACCGCCAGGTGTTTTTCGTCGGCGCTCTGGAGGAGTCCCACAATGCGCTCCGCGTAAGCATCATCAACGGGGGGAAGTTGGTGGGCGTGATAATCCTTGGGAGCCCGCTTCAGGATGGCTTGGAGAAAGGCGCGGCGCGTTCCGTTCACTCCCGCCAGCATCGACTTGTAGCGGTCGTCCTTAAGCATCTTCTGAACTGTGGTGGCAGGCACTCCCGCCCGGATCATCCATTCCACGGCCGGGCCGTGCGACTCAGCCAGCCGCTCCGCCCAAATGCGCAGCTTGGGGCCTTCCACGCCTGCCTCTCGCGCCATCTCCTGGAGACGCACTGGCGCCACGCCTGACTTCTTGAGCGCGGCGCTCAGCCGCTCCGATTTTTCAATGGCGATACTGCCCACGAGCACTGGCTGGCCGCGCAGGTGGTACTCCTTGATTTCCTCGATTGCGGCGTTGAATTTCTCTCGCTCGGTGCGATAGACGACGTCCGGGAACTCATGCCGGATGAGTGTCTTATTGGTGGGGGCAACAACTATTTCCAGATTATATATTTTCTCAAACTCCGCTGCCTCGGTTTCCGCAGTACCGGTCATTCCGGCCAACTTCTTGTACATGCGGAAGTAGTTCTGGAAGGTGATGGTGGCCAGCGTCTGGTTTTCCTTTTCGATCTTGACGCCTTCCTTGGCCTCGACCGCCTGGTGAAGTCCATCGCTCCACCGCCGGCCCGGCATCAGGCGGCCCGTAAACTCATCCACGATAATGACCTCGCCCTCTTTCACAACATAGTCGCGGTCGAGCTTGAAGAGTGTATGCGCCTTCAGCGCCTGTTGCAGGTGGTGGACGTACTCCATGTTGGCGGGGTCGTAGAGGTTCTCCAGCCCCAGCAGCTTTTCTGCCTTCACGTTGCCGGACTCCGTAAAGGTGGCCTGGCGCGTCTTCTCGTCCACCTCGAAATCGGCGCTGGGCTCGAGGCGGGGGATGACCTTGTCAATCTTGTAGTACTTGTCCGTGGACTCATCGGAGGAGCCGGAAATAATGAGCGGGGTGCGCGCCTCGTCAATCAGGATGGAATCCACTTCGTCCACGATAGCGTAGTGGTGCGGGCGCTGCACGTAATCCGCGAGGTCGAACTTCATGTTGTCTCGGAGGTAATCGAACCCAAACTCGTTGTTGGTGCCGTAAGTGACGTCGCACTTGTAGGCGGCGCGCCGCTCGTCATCGTCCAGGTCGTGAACGATCACACCCACGCTCAGGCCCAAGAGCCGGTAGATGGGACCCATCCAGCCCGCGTCGCGGTTGGCCAGGTAATCGTTCACCGTCACCACATGCACGCCCTTCCCCTCCAGCGCGTTCAGGTAGACCGGCAGGGTGGCCACCAGCGTTTTGCCTTCGCCCGTCTTCATTTCGGCGATCTTGCCCTCGTGCAGCACCATGCCGCCGATCAACTGCACGTCGAAGTGGCGCATGTTGAGGGTGCGGCGCCCCGCCTCGCGGCAGAGCGCGAAAGCTTCCGGCAGAAGGTTGTCGAGAGATTCACCGTTGGCGATCCGCTCCTTGAACTGCATCGTGCGCACCGGGAAGTCGGAGTCCTTGAGAAGCTGCATTTCAGCTTCGAGCGCGTTCATTTCCTCTACACGCCCGCCCAGGCGCTTCAACTCGCGCTCGTTCTTGGTACCGATCACC
>JBAVYG010000447.1:0-6084 GCA_049698675.1 Terriglobia bacterium | reverse complement strand
AGATTTGGGACGATTTCTGGTTTACGCGGCGATCATGTATAGTCGATTTCTTCCTGGCGCACAGGTCGTTGGTGGTCCTATTGAAATCGCTGCAATCACGAAGCACGAAGGCTTCAAATGGATTAGTCGTAAATATTATTATGACCATTCTCTTAATTGGGAGCAAAAAAATGACCCTATTAATCAACCCAAACAAGGTTAAAAGGCAGTTGAAGATTGGAAAGCCTCTATACTTGGTTAGCTCATACAGTGTGCCAACTCGAAATATTCCTTGTGCACCACCAACTGCCGATGTCCACGGCACGGTTGCCGCTATTTCCCCTGATGTGGAGCGAGCGAGAGAACGCATGTTGACTTTGCGCCAGAACATCATTGACGGTGGCCGAGCACCATTATCTCCAGATGCACTTGAGCAGGAAATCGACGAAACGCGGGGACGCCTGTGAAGGAACATGAATGGCCCTTCGGACCTATATTGATTCTGGAGTTTTAATCTCCGCATTGCGCGGAGAAAAGGACATCTCCGCTACTGCGCTCGCTTTCTTAAACGATCCACTGCGAGAATATGTAACGAGTGATTACGTAAAGATAGAACTGTTGCCGAAGTGCACGTTTCACAAAAACCATGATGAGAAACGGTTCTATGAAGAGTTCTTCAAGGGCAGCGCGATCCACGTGCCCAGTAGCAACGAACTCCTAGAGCTTGCCATCGATGAAGGCGGCAGAACTGGAATATCCGGCATTGACGCAATTCATGTGGCTTGCGCTGTCGTCGCTCAAGCAGAGGAACTTATAACTAATGAAAAGTCCACGAGACCTATTCATCGTGCCAACGGGATCAAGGTGATTTCAATTAACCCATGAGGTACTCATTGGTATGAAGTCCACTATACCTCCCCAACAGCTAGGCGACACGCCGTGGTCTCGGTTAGACAGCGCATAATTCGGACTGTCCTGACCGTTCCCAAACAGAAGCTTCTGAAAGAGGAAGCTAGGCAGAAGCGGCTAAGCCAGAAGAAACGGGCCAAGAAGACCGCTTGACTGGCCTCTTGCAGCCAATTCAATCGCTCTTTACACCTTCGAGTTGTCAACTATATCAACGCCCTAATATGCGACGTAGGGTTGGGGCTCGCCCCGGCCTGGCCGCCCCTAGTGGCGACCCTACATTTCATTTAGGAGGCTGCCTGTTTTTCGGTTCCCTCCCCATTCAACAAAAGACTTTTACTCGCTGCTGGTTTCTGGCAGACTGTGCGCCTGTAGATTTCATAGGATTTGCATTTATCAAAGGGGGTCTTGTCTATTATGAAGGAACATTCGTTCACTCGGCGTGAATTCATGCAGTGGGGTGGGGGCGTGGCTGCCGCGGGCATTGTCGCCAAGGTCACACTGCTGGAGCCCAAACGGTTGTGGGCGTCGCCTGGTCCGGTGGCGCCTTCGGACACCGTCCGGTTCGGCATCATCGGGACGGGCATCGAGGGCTGTACTCTCCTGCAATCGAGCTTATCGGTGCCCGGCGCGGAATGTGTGGCTGCGGCGGACTTATACGATAGCCGGCATATCGCCGCCAAAGAAGCCCTAGGGGGAAAGGACATCGATACCACACGTGATTACCGGAGAATTCTGGAGCGCAAGGATATCGACGCGGTATTGGTGGCGACTCCGGACCACTGGCATCGCAAGGCGGTGATCGATGCGGTCGAGGCGGGGAAGGACGTTTACTGCGAAAAACCCATGTCGCACAGTGTCGAGGACGGGCTGGCCATGATCGAGGCTGTGCAGAAGCACGACCGCATCCTTCAGGTCGGCAGCCAGCGCGTCAGCTCGATTCTCTACGCCAAGGCGAAGGAGATCTGGGATTCCGGCAAGCTGGGGCAAGTGGATACCATCGCGGCGGCGTGGGATAGGAACACCGACAGTGGCGCCTGGGTATATCCGATTCCGCCGGACGCCAGCGAGCAGACCATCGATTGGAACACTTGGCTTGACGGCGCACCCCAGCGCCCCTTCGATCCGACGCGCTTCTTCCGCTGGCGCTGCTACAAGGATTACGGGGCCGGCTTGGCGGGCGACCTGTTCGTTCACCTGCTCTCCGGTATTCACGTTGTGACCGGCACCCATACGCCTCCCCAGCGCGCGCTTTCCACCGGTGGGCTCTACTACTACAAAGATGGCCGTGAGTTTCCGGACCTTCTCTGGACCATGTACGATTATCCGCACTTCCAGGTAGTGCTGCGCTGCAACCATAACAACAATTACCAGGGTGAGTTTTTCGGCTTCTACGGGAAGAAAGGCACCATGCTCATCCATGGTTCTACTCTCACTTTCAAGCCGCAAGCGCCCTCAGCTCAGCCCGAGGACTATTCGATCTATGGATGGCCGGAGAAACTCCGTAATGAGTACTTGAATAAATGGCGCAAGGAACATCCCGAGCCGCCGCCGGGACAATTCAAGATCGAAGAGGAGGATGAGGTCTACACTCCGCCACCGCAATACAGCGACATGGCAGACCACGAGGCGAACTTCTTCCACGCCGTGAGGACACGCCAGCCGGTGGTCGAGAGTGAGGTGTTTGGAAACAATACCGCTCTCGGCTGCCACATGGCGAATTACTCCTATTTCAACAAGACGGCGGCCGTGTGGGATTCGAGGGCGAAGAGGATTACCTCGTAGCAGTGACCCTCCTCGGCCCTGGGGAACCGCGCAGGAAAGGCCATCAAAAGTCAGGCAAAAAAATCGGGCCCCTTAACTGGGGCCCGAAGTGAAGAAGAGGAATTTGGTCCCGCCATGGTCAAGTCGTGAAGCCCTGGGGGCAAGGCCTTCTCGACGAAGATCCGATGCTCTGACGGGACTCACTTATCATTTAAAACCGGAGGCCTTGAGTAGTCCAATCGATTCTCTTTATGGTTATCATTAAAGAATCGTTGCGACGCGAGCGGCAACACGGTTCGGACATATTGAGACAAATATATAGAACGCCCGCTCTGCCCTCGGGGCAGGGAAGACTGAATGCGATAGTTTTGGGGGAAACGGATGACTGATTTGATTCGATTGAAATGCCATGCCTACTGAAGCCAATACAGGGTCCTCCAAGTCATCGGGCGCGAACCAGGAATTGAAGACGGAGGAGCTTCTGGGCCGCCTGGCAGACCGTGAGGTTGAAGCGCTGGCGAGCTTGTACGAGGACCTCGCCCCCAAGCTGATGGGGCTGCTGATGCGCATTTTATCCGCGAGGCCCGATGCCGAGAGCGCGTTGCAAGAGGTTTTTGTGCGACTGTGGAAGGAAGCGCCCGGTATTGCCCAAACCAAGGGGAGTCCGGCTGCTTGGCTTGTGCTCACGGCGCGGCACATCGCCTTGAAGCGTCTTCGTGCCCAGCGGACAGTCGGGACTCGACCTACCCAAAGTCGCCACGGGCAGGGTCGTACGAAAGAGGATAAGGCGGCGGGCAAGTCAGCCGTTTCAGCACGCAAAGAGGACAAACCACGGGAGCGCCGTTCAACCAAGGGCGACTCGGAGACGTTGCTATTCCTCGCCGCGTCTCCTCAGGTCTGGATGCCGCGTGCGCAGGACATAACCTTGGTTGATGCTCGGATGGGCCTGCTTCAAAGAGCTTTCAACCAAATGCCCAAGCCGCAGCGCCACGCACTGGAGCTTGCGCTTTTCGGTGGCTATACCGAATCAGAAATCGCTGAGCAGCTCGGCGAGCCCCTGGGCAAGGTGAACGCGGGGTTGCGTGCGGCCTTTACCTTCCTGAGGCACCGCCAACACGCGGTGTTGGGAACTTGGACTGCCGACATCTAGAGGACGTTTACGAATTGTTCCTGCTCGGAGCGCTCTCGGATGAGGGCTCGCTGGAACTGCGCGAGCACCTCAACCAGGGTTGCGAGCATTGCCTGGAGAGAGTTAAGGAAGCCGCTCGCACGGTCTATGCGCTTAGCCTCTCTGCCCGGCCCGTCTCGCCCGGCCCGAAGGTCAAGGCTGACCTCCTTCGCCTGCTCCTCAAGAAGTAGACGCGAAGAACAGGTTTCAGGTGCCAGGTTTCAGGTGTCAGGTTCCCCGTACCAAACGATCGCAAGTTCGCAACAACTGACCACTGACCACTGACTACTTTGTTCAAGGTGAGCCGCATGGAGTTGTCCAGCAAACCGGGTTTGCGTCGAGAACTGGGGCTGATCCAGGCCACGTCTCTGGCCATCACGGACATGGTGGGGATAGGTCCCTACATCACCATTCCCCTCTTCCTGGCCACGATGGGCGGGCCCCAGGCGATGCTGGGCTGGTTGGTGGGAGCGCTGCTGGCGTTCTGCGACGGCTTGGTCTGGGCGGAACTGGGCGCGGCGATGCCCAAGGCGGGTGGGAGTTACAACTATCTTCGCGAAGCCTACGGAGCGCGCAGCGCGGGACGCTGGTTCTCGTTCCTGATGGTCTGGCAGATCATGTTTTCGGCGCCACTCTCGGTGGCCAGCGGCAGCATCGGCTTTGCCAACTATCTCCACTACCTCTTGCCAGGCCTGTCGCCAGTGGGCGTGCGCATTGTGGCCGCGGTTTTTCCGCTGTTGCTGGTGGCGCTGCTTTACCGGCGCATCGGCGCCCTCGGAAAAGTTTCGGTGGTCCTGGTGGGTGGCGTGATTCTGGGATGCTTTTGGATCATCTTTTCCGGGCTGCCTCACTTGAGCGCCAGGTGCCTGCTGGATTTCCCCCCTGGCGCGTTTCACCTGAACTGGATCTTCTGGGTGGGGCTCGGCCATGCCACGCTTTATGCCCTCTACGATTACTTCGGCTATTACAACGTGTGTTACCTTGCCGAAGAAATCCGCAATCCGGGCCGCGTGATTCCGCGTGCCATCATGTTCTCCATCCTGGCGGTGGGAACCCTGTACGTGCTTATGACCGCCTCCTTCCTCAGTGTGATCCCCTGGCGGGAAGCCATTCACAGCCCCTTCATTGCCTCTGTTTATATCGAAAGACTCCAGGGCGCAGCCGCAGGCAAAGTGATGACGGGCCTGCTGCTGTGGATTGCCTTTTCTTCGGTTTTCTCGCTGCTCCTGGGATATTCCCGCATCCCCTACGCGGCGGCGATGGACGGGAACTTCTTCCGCGTCTTCGCGCGCCTTCATCCCAAAGGTCAGTTCCCTTATGTCTCGCTCATCACGCTGGGAATTGTGGCCTCCATCTTCAGCCTCGGCCATCTGAGTGAGGTCATCGGAAGCCTGGTCGCCACGCGCGTACTGATCCAGTACTTACCCCAGACCGTGGGTTTTTTCTTGCTCCGATTTAAAGCTCCACAACTCCCGCGACCCTTCCGCATGTGGTTCTATCCCCTGCCCGGAATCATCTCGCTTTTTGGTTGGGTCTACGTGTTGGGAACTGCGGCGAGGAAGTCACTGATTTTCGCCTTTGCGGTTTTTGCCGTGGGGAGCGCAGCGTACTTCATTCGTTCACGAATGAGGCGCGAGTGGCCGTTCACTCTTCCTATCAGGAGCTGAACGATGACTGGCCTCAAACAAGAGAGTGGAAGACCATGCATGTGCCACCCCGCGGCTAGGAGGGTGTGGCGGCCAGGGATAACATAGCCCCCAGGGGGCGAGATTTCCATTTAACCCGCGCGTCTCGGTTTTCTTGCAGTGTGCTGCCTCAGCGGCAGATTATCCCAATGTTTTTCAAGGGTTAGAACTATCGCTGGTGATATGCGGATGAGCGCATATGTGTCGCATTATGCCACACCGGGCGGCTCGCGCCATTGATGCTAGGCTATGTATCTAGCGGCTCTTCGGCCACTCGTAGTAATGAGCTTTGACGGCGCGGTAATTCTCGTCCAGGGCGGGTTCGAGCAGCAGGATGGCGGCGATGCGGCGGGCCATCTCCTGCACCCAGCGGACCTCATCTTTGGTCATCGGGCGGCCCAGCAATTTTTCCTCGCGGTAGGAGAGCCATTTCTTGATGACCTGGTAGCCGCCGATGGTGTACTCCCAGACACGCAGCGGGATGTTCTTCCAGTAGGCCACGTCGTTCAGGTAGACGTCGCAGGTGCGGTCGCCGAGCAGCGTAGCGCGGGCGTCCCCGCCCGCTGTGGCACGGGCATCTTG
>JBAVYG010000446.1:0-4217 GCA_049698675.1 Terriglobia bacterium | reverse complement strand
GGGGTCACTCGATCGATGAAGTAGCCCTGATAGGAGTTACCCCGAGCCACGCGAACATCGGCCGGCAAAAGGTTCGGTATGGGCGCTACATTACAGACCAGGACTACCGCCACAACGGACGGGTCTGTATTATTGGCCAGGATATCGTGGACAAGCTCTTTCCACAGGTCGATCCGCTTGACAAGGAATTGCTGGTGGGGGGACAGAGCTTCCGCATTGTCGGCGTGGCGGAGAAGGTGGGCTCCACTTTCGGCGTGAGCCAGGACAACTTCGTCTTTGTTCCGCTCGGCACTTTCCGGAACCTCTACATGCCGCACCTGGAGCTCTTTGTTTATATCAAGGCGCCCGACTCCAAACACATGATGGAGCTCGAAGACGAAGTTCGTGTCCTCATGCGGGCGCGCCGCCACGTGCCCTACAACGAAGACGACACCTTCGGCATCAACGCCTCCGAGACGCTGATGAGCGCCTGGCAGAACCTTACCGGCAGCATCTTTGCCGTCACCATCGGGGTGGTGGCTGTGTTCATGGTGGTGGGCGGCATTGTGATCATGAACATCATGCTGGCTACAGTCAGCGAGCGCACGCACGAGATAGGGATTCGCAAATCGGTGGGGGCGCGGCGTCGCGACATCCTCTGGCAGTTCGTGTTTGAGGCCGCGGCGCTAGCTTTCGCCGGGGGGACCGTGGGAGTGCTCCTTGCCTATCTCATCGCGTGGCTGGTGGCGTTGGTTTTCACCGCCGCCGTACCGCTGAGCGCAGTTATTGTGGGGATTACGCTTTCAACCCTGGTCGGGCTCTTCTTCGGGATCTACCCGGCGATGAGGGCGGCTGCTCTTGATCCCATCCAGGCGCTGCGAGCGGAGAAATAGCATGACGACTTACTGGCACGCGGTCGGCGAAAACCTGCGGTTAGCGCTCGACACCGTGCGCACGCACAAGTTCCGGTCCTTCCTCACCGTGTTGGGCGTACTCATCGGCACCACCACGGTGATCGCGGTGGCTTCCATCATTGCGGGCCTGGATGCTCAGTTGGTGCAGATGGCCGAGCAGTATGGCACAAGTGTTCTATGGGTCTACAAGTTGCAGATGGGCACGCCGCACCGCCTCACCCGCGAGGAACGGGTACGTAAACCGCTCAGCTACGAAGACGCCAAGGCCATCAAGGAGCAATGCCCGAACGTCGAGGAGGTGTCGGTGGCCCTGTTCGGGGAGATGAATGAGTTTGGCTTTCCACCCTCCACGGCGCGCTACAAGGGCCACGAGATGTCGGGCGCGCAGTTCATGGGCGTGGATGCCAACTATCTGGCTCTGGCGAACTCGTCGCTCGCCGACGGTCGCTTCTTCACGCCGGCGGACGACTTTCACCGCCGCGACGTCACCGTGCTCGGCGCCAACGTGGTGGAACGCCTGTTCCAGCTCGAGGACCCGGTCGGCAAGGGCATCGTGGTGGACGGACACACCTTCGAGGTCATCGGCACGCTCAACAAGTATAAGGGATTCCTGGGAGATAATCCCGATGATCGGGACATCTTCATACCATATTGGACCTACAAGAAGCTTTATCCCGACGCTAAAGATCACTTCCTCAGCGTTCTGGCGTACCGCGGAAGGATGGATGAGGCGGAGGACGAAGTCCGCGGCTTGCTTCGTCGTCGCCGCCACGTGAAGCTTTCCGACCCCGATAACTTCGGGATCGCGACAGCGGAGTCCCTCATCACCGAGTTTCGCGGAATTATCGGCAGCGTGGCGCTCGTTATGGTGGTGATCTCCTCCATTGGTCTGCTGGTCGGGGGCATCGGCGTGATGAATATCATGCTCCTCTCGGTGACGGAGCGCACGCGGGAGATTGGTGTGCGCAAGGCTATAGGCGCGCGCCGGCGCGACATCGTTTGGCAGTTCCTGCTTGAAGCCATTGTGCTCACCGCCTCGGGCGGCCTCATGGGAATCGCCGTGGGCTGGTTGCTGAGCTTCCTCATCCGAGTCTTTGTGCCCAGCCTGCCTTCAACCGTCCCACTCTGGTCCGTCGTGGCGGGTTTCGTCGTCGCGACAAGCGTCGGCCTGTTTTTCGGCCTCTGGCCGGCGTTGAAGGCCGCGCGCCTCGATCCCATCGCGGCCCTCCGGTATGAGTAGCGCACCGCGGTCGTGGGCTACAGCTTCCTTTCCTTGATGGTGGCGGCAAGTTCTCCTCGCGCCAGGCGCACCGAAATATCGCTGCCCAGTACGACTGCCTCAGCGTCACGAACGATCTTGCCGGCGGCGTCGCGGGTGATGGAGTATCCCCGCTGAAGGATGGTCAGCGGGCTGCGCTCCTTCAAAATAGCTTCCACATGTGCCAGGCGGTTCTGTCTCTCCGTCAGGAAGCGACGGAGCGCGGCATCAAATCGCCCCAGCCGGTCGCCGAGCGCGGCGCGCTTCAAACCCAGCAGCCGCCGGAAGTCGTATCGGACTACTCCCGCCGAAGCCCGCAGCCACTCCTGCCTCGCCACATTCAACCGAGTGCGCATCGAGCGCTCGAGCGAGGCGACGGCGTCATCCACGCGCTGGGCTCTTTCGGCCAGCCTGGTGGCCAGCGTCTGGAAAGCGTGGTGCATGCGCAATTCCGTCAGCCGTTGCCGAGCCTCCGAGAGTTGCAGCCGGACGATCTGGGTCATGCGGCGGGCGCGGTCCTCAAGCTCGGTGAGATAGTCCTCCTTGCGGCGGACTACAAGCTCAGCGGCGGCGGAAGGGGTGGGCGCGCGAAGGTCGGCAACAAAATCCGCAATGGTGAAATCCGTTTCGTGGCCCACGGCGGATATCACCGGAATCCCGGAAGCAGCAATGGCCCGCGCCACGACTTCTTCGTTGAAAGCCCAGAGGTCTTCGAGCGAGCCTCCACCGCGCGCCACAATCACCACATCAACGTTCTGCTCGCGGGTAAAGTGCTCGATGCCCCCAACGATCTCCCCTGCCGCGCCTTCGCCCTGCACTTTGACGGGGTAAATCAGTACGTTCATATTGCGGAAGCGGCGACGAAGGATGCGGAGGATGTCGCGGATCACCGCGCCGGTGGGCGACGTGACCACGCCGATGGCCCGCGGAAGCAGCGGAAGAGGTTTCTTGCGGGCGATATCGAACAGACCCTCAGCGGCGAGCTTCTGCTTGAGCTGTTCGAAGGCAAGTTGAAGCGCCCCCAGGCCGGCAGGCTCCAGATATTCAACGTAAAGCTGATACTCGCCCCGCGCCTCGTAAACGCTCAGGTGGCCACGCGCGATCACCGAAATGCCGTCCTGAGGTTTGAATTTCAGGTATCGCGCCTGGTTGCGAAAGCAGACGGCGCGGAGCTGGGCGGTGGCATCTTTAAGGGTGAAATAGAGATGGCCGGAAGCAGCGGCGCGGAAGTTGGAGACTTCCCCGGTCACCCATACGTCCGGGTATTCCCGCTCTAACAGGTTCTTGATTCCCTGGCTCAGCTCGGAGACGCTGAAGATCTTCTTTGTGGGGCCGAAACTGAGGAAGGCTTGTTCCATAAAAGAAGTTGTCAGTTCTCAGTCGTCAGTCATCAGTCAAGCATGCTGGGGAAATAGAACTGCGAACTGAAGACTGATGACTGAAGACTTTTTTCACCGCCTCGTCAGAAGCGAAATCAACCAAAACACCAGCGTCAACACCGCACTGAGTAACAGACACGTGACCACCGGGAAGTAGAATTGCACGTTCCTGCCTTTGTAGGCGATGTCGCCCGGCAGCCTTCCCAGACCGAAAAAGGAGAACTTCGCGCCTGCCATCAGCAGCAGGCCAGCAGCGACGAGCAGCACACCGACGATCACCAGAACCTTGCCAAGCTGCAAAGGAATCATATGAATATTGTACTTGAAACTGGTGCGTTGTCCAAAAGGCAGTGTCGCAGGGTGGTGGTGTCATTTGGGATAGGATCCTTTTCTAAACGCCGGTCATTCCCGTCCCGCCATGGCAGGAGGAATCCAGTCCGTCGACCCCGAACTTGGAAGTTGGAGTTGCGCAGACACGGCGCACATCCCAAGCATGTCATCCTGAGCGAGGATAGCCGAAGAACGCTATCCGTGGTATCAGAAACGGAGCGCATCGCAAAGTGGGTCTGCCCTCTCCCAAGGAGGCGGTCTCAGAACTGGCAAAATCACGGTTTTTAGAACGAATAATCAATAACTTACGCTGTGCAAAAGTCTAAAATACCTAGTTTTGAGACAGCCTCCAAGGGG
>JBAVYG010000445.1:0-5730 GCA_049698675.1 Terriglobia bacterium | reverse complement strand
GAATTCAAAGGTCTTAATGTCGCGCTTCGTCCGGCTGACGTCACGCTGTGTCGCATAGTCAGCGTCCACGCCGCGATAGAAAACTGTGCCCTCGCGCTCGGCCCCTGAAGGCAGGCGCACCATCATCTTCTCTCCCAAGTGTACGCGGTCAATGTAAGTCTCTTCAACATCGACCCGCACCCAGAGATCGTCGGGATTGATGATTTCCAGGATGGGCTGGGCGATGTTCACCACCTCGCCCTGGCGAGCCGGTAGGCTGGCGACGAAGCCCGGGATGGGAGCGCGGATTTCCGTGTAATTGAGACGGACCTGGGCTTTCGACTTCTGCGACCCCGCCGCCGCCAACTGCCCCTGCATCGAGAGGAGTTCATTTCGCCGCACCGTGATCTGGTCTACGTTGGACCGGGCCAGGGCCACGGCGGCGCGCTGCACATCCACTTGCTTGCGGAGAGATTCCACATGGGCCTTCTGCGCGTCATAAGTCGCTCGCGCCTGATCGAGGGATTGAGCTGAAACGATGCTCTGCTTGAATAGTCCCTCGGTGCGTTCCAGGTTGACCCGGTCCAGTTCAAGGTCAGCCTCTGCCTCGGCTTGCTGTGCCTGCGCCGAGGCCAGCCCTGCCTCTGCCTGCCGAATCTGATCCCGGGTCTGCTTCTCCTGATATTGAAGCGCTGCCTCTGCCTGTTGAACCTGAGCCGCCGTGCCTTGCTCCGTATGCGCATAGAAGGCCTTGTCGGCGCGCAACTCCTCGGGTTCAATGACCGCCACAAGCTGCCCGGCCTGTACCGTGTCGCCCTCTTTAACAAGCAGTTGTGCCAGTTGGCCCTGAATCTGCGCGCTGACGATGACGTAGTTGGTGGTGACGATACCCGTAATGACCATGCTGTGCGGCTTGGTCGTGGCTGTATAGTAAGCCACGGTGGCGGCAAGCACCAGCAGAATGAGCGCCAGAATTAGTATTTTGCGCTTCATTGCACCTCGCTCTCCGGATTCTTGAACAACGCGTAGCGGACGAACTTCAGCACTTCTTCTTTTCGCCGCGCCAGATTGGCTTTGGCATAGGCGTCCATGCCGCTGATCGCCCGTAACACGGGCGCCGAACTGAAATAGAACACAATCAGAGAGAGCAGCGAAATGGCAGCGTGGGTGCTATCCATGCGCCGGAACTCCCCACTCCGCATTCCTCGCTCAATGACCTTGAGAAGCGCCTTCGACCGCGGCCGGAAGTACTCCCGCGCCAGCCGCACAAGGGATTTTTGATCCGCCATCAGCATCCGTTGGAACAACGGCCCGTGGTGGCGGTGGGCTCCAATAAAATCGAAATGGAGATTGATATAGCGTAGCAGGAGCAAGCGGGCCGAACCCTTTGAAGAAAGAAGTTCCAAAGCCCGACGGTTAAAGTCCGCCAAGTAGCCTTCCAGGACGGCTCGGTATAGCCCGTCTTTGCTTCCAAAGTAGTAGTAAAGCAGCGCCTTGTTGACGCCTGCCGCGGCGGCAATGGCATCCGTGCGGGCGCCTGCCAACCCTTCATCCCCAAAAATACGCTCCGCGGCTTCCAATATGGCTTCACGGGTCTCCGCGCTGTTGTGATGGCGCGGGTTGCGAGTTACGAGCCTGTGCGGACTCTGCTTTTGCATTTAACTAACCAGATAGTTAAATTACAATATGACTCTGCAATTGTCAAGTGGGGCCACTCTTGGGTAGTGGGTCAGTTCGAGCAATCACTCCAGCTAAACGCTGCGGCGTTTTGTGAGATCTATCCTGGCCGGAGGCCATTTTCCGGGAGGGCGACTTTTCAGGCCGAATCTTGGGGACTATCAATCACCTGAAAATCGCTGGTGGGATGGAGATTGATCAACAGGAGTCGGCAATATTAAAGGCTGCGGCGTTACTCAGGGGTAAGCAGCGCGGGCCATGAATGGCAAGCGGCGGAGAAACCAACTGTACTCACGCCCCTAAATTTGACCTTACTTTCGGACTGGATTGACCTTGTCATCTGCTTTTTCCTTCGAGGTGAGCCGAATTGGTACGCGGCCAGCCATCACAGCCTTGAGGAAATGTCGGTTCTTCCAGAGAACTTCGGTCCTGGAAAAGTCATTGCCCCTCGTATCCCGTGTGTGTGTCTCGATTGTAACCCGTTTCCAGCCCCGTTTGCGTGTCAGGAAAGAGCGATAGAGCGGATTGTCATAACCGCTTATCAAGATCATACACCTTGCCTTACAACAAAGCCTCAATAACTCCTCATGAAATTCTTTTTCATTCGCATCGATTTCATAGCCATGATTACGGTCCATCAGGTAAGGCGGATCCAAGTACACGAGAGTGGCAGGTCTATTTAGAAACATCTTTAGGAGTTCGCGGGCGTCTCTATGCTCAATGCGGACATGCTTTAAACGATCCACGACCTTCAGCAACCTCGCGGGAAGAGCATTCCACCTACTTACACGGGCCTCCTGGCCATTGCGAGTGTAAGACTGAGAATAAGAGAAGCCACTGTGCTTCACTCCGTTGCCGTTACTCCCGATGGCACCGTTGACGGTCATCATTGATGCAACCAGGAATCTTCTTGCTTGCTCTAGTTTGTTTCCAGCCGCGATTTTCTTTTGTGCCTGTTCATACTCATCGCGAGCATAGGGAGTTAACTCGATAAGCCTGCAGAGTTCCACAGTGTGCTCGCGCAATTGCCGAAATACATTGACGATCTTCAGGTCCGCGTCGTTGATGATCTCTATTGGCGCAGGCTTCTTCGCCATTGTTACCGCCGCCGATCCGCAGAAAGCTTCGACCCACGCATTGTGAGGCGGAAGAATTCGGGCAATTTGCTGTGCCAACCGATGTTTCGAACCAAAATAGCCGAAAGGGCTCCTGGTGTAGCCGACAGGCGCGCCAGTTGAGCCCGAGGCCCTGCTGATCTCGTCTTCCCGCAGAAGGAATGGACGACTTGTCATCTCGGCAGCCTCACAAAAGCAGAAAGAAAACTAACGTTTACCAATGGGCCGCCCTGTCATCTTTGCTTCCACGATCAACCCGTGAGGCGTGGTCTTGAACTTTCCATCTCTCAATATAGACTGCGCGGGATTGTGCAACATGATCGGCTCGTGGCGAGCGACGCCCTTCGCGATATCGACGGCCCCCTGAAAGTATATCCAATAGCGCTCGCCCAATCGTGTGGCCACCTGGACTTCATTCTGACTCCAGAAGAAATGCATTTGTGGTCCCCTTGCCGCCTTCACTTCTATAAATCGGTCATAGTTTACCGCTGGTGACGGCCCATCGAACGACTCGATATCGTAACCTGCATTGACGCGCACATTGCTGATTCTCCGGACGCAGCGGGCCTCGACCACGTGCCCCATCCTGGTTAGCCTCTGCGCCTCGAAAGCCTTCACAAGGTCTTCGCCCAGCTTGCCCACCTCTTCTTTCTCTTTCAGATACTCTTTAAACTTCTCCTCGGACCAGCCCTCTCCTTCTTCCAAGAAGACTGCAACGGTGTTCGTATATTCCGCGCTCACTTCCCACCCGTCGTCGTGGCGTCGAAGTAGGCCCAATTGGTTCAAATGCTCTGCGGCCCACTCGTCTGGGAGTGGAGAGCTGTCGTATACGGACCAGCGGAGAGCATCGCCACCTAAGGCCGGGGAGAATTCCTTCAGGATGTTTCTGGCCTGTTTCCGGAAAGGACCGTGGAGATAACAGGTGCGCAACAAGAGTCTCTTTTGTCCTTCCGAAAGGTCGTATAGGGCACCTGGGTTTAGATCAACGAAGCCTAAACCATTCTCAGTGAGGCTAACCGCTGCGCCACGAGTCGTCAAAAGACCGATCTGCTCAGCGAAGGAGATGCTGATCTCGTGGTTTGGTATTCTAGCTTCGATCACCGCGCTCTTGCAGTGCTCTATAACCGCCTTGACGCTGGCGAAGCCGTCGGCATCGACGAGGTCCTTCACGGCGAGAAGCACCCTGTTCAGTTCAGCCAACTTATCGATCATAAAGCTGTCGCCTGCACCTCGCGTTTCAGATGCTCGAGAAGGGCTGAATAATCGCGATCTTCTTCCGATTCCTCACTAAACTCGCCAGCCGAATATTCCAAACTCATGATCGAGAGATCTTCATCGAGTAATTTCAGCATACGAGCTTGTTTCTCCTCTAACCTCTGGTCAATCACCTCGTCAATCGTTTCCTCACTTTGTAGGAGGTAGTAATGAGCTTTGTCCTGAGGTTTCATCCCCACGCGGTGGATTCGGTCGAGCGACTGCATGTAATGTGCTCCATTAAATGTTCGATCAAGATATATGGCGTGAAAGCACACCTTATGAAGCGAGACGGATTCGGCGCAGGCGCTGGGATTGGCTATGAGGATCGGGTATTTAGGGGAGGTCAGGAAGTCATGGATCATCTTCTCCCTGTTAAATTCAATATCCTCATCCTCATCCTTTGGCACGTCGCCATAGACGACGCGAGGGCCGAGATCCGATAGGGCCCGTTCGAGCGTTCGGATGTTGTGCACAAAAGCAGTCCAAATCAAAACCTTTTGCTTCTTCTTGACCAGCTGCCGCGCCAGCCTCACCGCAAAGTCAACCTTCACGGGAGTCTCGTATTTGTGGTAGTCCTGAATCAACTGGTCGACGGAAAGTCCGGCAGCACTGAGTGGGGGAACTTGAAACTCAGTGGAGTCCCGTGTGAGGAGCGCTGGATTGGAGGCTGCTTGCAGCAGTCGCACCATTCGCGCCTTCCGCCACAGTCGGAGTCTGGTCCGCTCAGTAGGTGCTTTCACCACATCCGACAACACCTTGGCAGCCAAGACAGTGTAGATAGCCTTTTGATAGGGCCGGAGCTTGAGTCGAATACGCTGAAAGCGTGGGCGGGGAAGATGGAGGTCGCTCTTACGAATGCGCCAGTATAGAGGAGAAAGCTCCTCGCGAAGCGGCTGGAGAGACTGCGCATCCTCACGTTGGACTCGGTACTTGAACTGGTCTCTAAATCCAAGGACTGGCGGGTTTGGCCAGAGGAAGGTCATTTGAGACCACAGGTCCGTGGCGGAGTGGGGAGCCGGGGTACCGGTGAGTATCATTCTTCGGTTGGCGTGGGTTCCGATATCGATCAGCGCACTCGCCCAGGTTCCGCCCTCAAGGCGCTTGATATTATGGGACTCGTCGAGTACCAGGAGTGTCCGGTGCCGTTCAACTAGTGAGATCAGATTTTCCTGGTCATTGTTCGCCATTTGGTAGGTGAGGAGCACTAGTTCCTTCGCGTCAGCTAGGCGAAAGAGTTTTAGCCGATTACGGCGAGACCCGGAGATTCGGATACTACGTGGCTTCCTGAGGAAGCACGCGTAAAACTCCTCTTCCCAAGGCATAAATGACGATCGAGGACCGATGACGACGATCTTGTCGATTTCCTTACGAGCTCTGAGAATTGCGAAGACAGAAAGAACAACCGTTGTCTTGCCGCTTCCCGGCACGGAGAAATTCGCTGCATTCTTGACAGCTATCGCATGGGCGACAGCCGGGACTTGATAAGGCTTGAGTGGACGCTTTAGGCTGGGTACGGCAACCGCTCTAGGTGGCGTAGACTTTATCGCTCGGCCAGCGAGCCTAGCTGCTTCAAGATCATTAGCTTGATCCTTATGCCGTTGGGCTGCCGCTTGCGCGTTCGCGTTGAGGTCCGGCTCAATCTGCTGCTCTCGCAGGTAATCAACGACCTCGGTTAGGAGCCTTGGTTGAGACGCGTCACCCC
>JBAVYG010000444.1:0-5558 GCA_049698675.1 Terriglobia bacterium | reverse complement strand
GTTGATCGGAGCCGGACTTATGACCAAATCTATCATCGAAGAAATCGCGGGCTGCGGCGGGGAACAAAGAAGAGACGCGAATGGATCGCGTGGCTCCAAACACACCATCCTTGGCACGCTCGTCCTCGTGATCCTCCCCATGTTCCTTTGCTTTGGGAGCGCACGAGGGCAAGACATTAATCCTCTGAAGCTGACCCTGAAAGAGGCCGTTCAGGTCGCGTTGAAGCAGAACCCTCAGGTGCAAGTCGCCAACCTGAATCTGGCGCAGAGCGTACAGGATCGGAACATTGCGCGCGCCGGCCTCCTTCCGCAGGCTGATTTCGAGACGGTGGACAGAGCTATGCGCTATAACGTCTATGCGCTGTTTGGCAGCAAGTTTCCCGGGATCCCCCAGCATGGCGGGCCCTTTCAGTTTTTTCAGGCGGGCCCGAACTTTTCCATGCCGGTATTCGATCTGACCCTCTGGCGGCGTTGGCAGTCTGCGCACCAGGGCATCCGGGCAAGTGAGGCCCAGGAAACGGGTGTCCGGGAGCAGACCGTGCTGCTGGTAGTTTCGCAATATCTGGGAGCCTTGCGGGCGGGTGCAGCGGTGGTGGCGGCGCAGTCACGGGTCGATTTGGCGCAGGCCCTTTACGATCAGGCGTTCGACCTGCAGAAAAACGGGGTGGGCACGGGATTGGACACGCTGCGGGCCAACGTGGAGCTGCAAAATGAAAAGCAGCGCCTCATCGAGGCGCAGACACAGGAGGAGGTGGCCCTTTACGGACTGGTACGACTCCTCAATCTCGACCCGCACCAGAAGGTGGAGTTGGCTGACAAACCCAGCTTTTTCCAGACCCCGGAATTCGAGGCCAGCCAGAGCTTAGAACAAGCCTTCATGACTCGGCCGGAGATGAAAGCGCTGGAGGCGCGCGAGAGGATTGCGGTATTGGGAAGAAAGACGGCCAGCGAATCCCGGCTCCCCAGTATCAACCTCAACGGAAACTGGGCTTACCAGGGCCTTTCATTGCCGAGCGTTATTCCCTCCTATACATTCCAAGTTTCTCTGGACGTACCGCTCTTCACCAGCGGCAGGATCCACGCCGAGATTGCACGGTCGGACCTTGAACTGAGGAAAGTCGCACAGGAGAGAGAGGATTTACGCGACCAAATCGCCTTGGAAGTGAACACCGGCATCGCGCAACTCCAGTCCGCGCGGCACGAAGTCGATGTTGCCAACCTGGGTGTCAAGCTGTCCCAGGAAGAAGTGACCCAGGCCCGTGACCGCTTCCAGGCCGGGGTTGCCAACAACATCGAAGTGATCACCGCGCAGGACGCTCTGGCGCGCGCCAACGACAATCAGATCGCAGCGCTGTACGGCTATAACCAATCACGCGCCGATCTGGCACATGCCATCGGCCAAACCGAAGGCCTTTACGCAAAGTGAGGTGGAAAGACCATGGAATCGAACGTCGCTGAACTCGAAAAAGATACGAGCCGGGAGCCGTCTGTCCCGCCCCAGCAGGAGCCGGAAAGGGAAGGGATGACGAGCCGGTGGGCAGACCCGAAGCTTCGACGGGCCTTGGTGTGGGGGCTGGCCGTGGTGGGCATTCTGATTATCGTTCTAATCCGGTACTACTACTACCGGGTGAGCACGGACGACGCCGAGGTGGACGGGCACCTCGTTCCGATGGCTGCCAAGATCTACGGTGACATCACCGAAGTGCGCGTGGATGACAACCAGCCGGTCAAAGCCGGCCAGGTTCTGGTCCGCATCGATCCCCGCGACTACCAGGCGAGAGTGGACCTAGCCAAGGCTGCGCTGGCGCTCGCAGAAAGCCAGGCTCAGGCAGCTCAGGTGGGCGTGCCGCTGACGCAGGAAACGACGCAAAGCTATACCTCCTCAGCCGACGCGCAGTTAGCCAATGCGGAGGCGGAATACGATAGAGCCAAGACAACTTACGAAAAGGATTCCACCGCAGGGCTGGCTTTCGCGCATGCCAACGTGGACGCGCTCGAGGCCGGTAACGACCGCGCCCAGGCTGACCTTGGGCGCATGAAGCCCCTGGTGCAAAAGGCGGAAATCTCTCAGCAACAGTTCGATGCCTACCTGGCAGGCGCGCGTGTGGCTGAAAGCGAGCTGAGAGCAGCAAAGGACCAACTGACTGCCGCAGAAAGGGGGGCTGAAATCTCCAAGTCAGCGATGTCGGCAGCCAAGGCTAAGGTGGACCAGGCACGCGCCGGGGTCGAGCAAGCGCGAGCCAACCACAAACAGGTCCCCATCAAACAGGCTGATGCTGCTGCCGCTGTCGCCGCAGTCGGACAGGCCAAAGCCAACCTCGAAGCCGCCGAGCTGGAGTTGAGCTATACAACCGTGGTTGCGCCTGTGGATAGCGTGGTGACCAAGAAGTCGGTTGAAGTCGGCCAGATCGTTCAGCCCGGCCAAAGCTTGCTGGTCCTGATTCCCCTTCAGGACATTTGGGTAACCGCCAACTTCAAGGAGACTCAGTTGGCTAAAGTCCGGCCGGGACAGAAGGCGGAAATCCACGTGGATATGTACGGCGAGACCTTCACTGGCCACGTGGATTCGATTGCAGGAGCCACGGGCGCACGGCTCAGCCTCTTGCCGCCGGAAAACGCCACGGGCAATTTCGTCAAGGTGGTGCAGAGGATTCCGGTGAAGATTCTTGTCGATCCCGTTCCGTCGGACAAGGCCGTTCTCCGCCCCGGCATGAATGTGGACGCGACGATCATCACGAAATGAGGTGGTTCTCCCCTCCTCGGCTGAGGAGGGGGTCAGGGGGTGGTGGGTACGAGGGCGAGCTTGCGAGACGACCACCCCTTGGCCCCCTCCTTAACTAAGGAGGGGGAAAGCTATGTTCCGCGTAGTCACCGTGGCGAGAGAATACGGCAGCGGTGGCGCCCGCATCGCGCAACTGCTGGCAGACAGGCTTGATTGGAAGTTGCTGGACCGATGTCTGGTCGAGAAGATCGCGCAGGTCGCCAGGGTGGAACCCAAAGTGGCAGAACAATACGATGAACGCCCCGATCCCTGGGTCAATCGCCTCGTCAGGGCGCTTTGGCAAGGGGGATCAATGCGGGGCACCATGGCCGGCCCCATCCCCGAACTGTTCGATGCTGACACGATGGCCTCGCTGTCGCAGCGCATGATAGAGGAAGCAGCGGACATCGGAAACTGCGTGATTGTTGGGCGCGCCAGCCAGTGCATCCTCCAGAAGCGGGCCGATGCCTTTCATGTCTTCATATACGCTCCCCGCGCCGAACGCTTGCGGCGGGTTCGAAGCCGGCATGCAAACCGCGCGGAAGCTGATCTGGCCATGGATGCGCGGGACCAGGAACGCGCGGCGCTCATCCGCCGCTATTTCAACCAGGACTGGTCCAACCGTCACCTGTATGACCTGATGATCTCCTCCAAGTTGGGGGAGGAAGTTGTGGTGCCCACCATTCTGAGCGCCATGGGCGTTGGGCGCGCCAGTCCTGCCGCAGCCCACCCGGGAGATCGCCTAGAAGCGGCAGGTGGTAGGTAGTAGGTGGTGTGTGGGGGGAGGCTTTTCCCAGCTACCCGTATGAAGGTGTGAAAAAATAAACAATCTCACGCAAAGACGCCAAGGCACAAAAACTCGCAAAGAACAACTGCTTTGTTTTCTTTGCGCCTTCTAGGACTTCGCGCCTTTGCGTGAAATGCTTTTGCTCATCCAGGGATTATTTCACACCTCCTGTGTGGTAGGCGGTAGGTGGTATGCGGGTGGGGCTTTTCGCCATCTACCCGTATGTGGTAGGTAGTAGGTAGTAGGTGGTATGTGGGAGGGGGAGGCTTTTCCCCCACCTACCATCTACCGCTTACTGCATCGGTCCTGTCAAAGATCAGGGCAACTTGAGGACTGAACTCGACGATTGGAAAGGCGGCCGGGCCGCTTGTGGCCTGAGGTATCGAATGGGCCCGCCTGGCCTCAGCAGAGAACTAACCTTATGAGAAGTTTATTCGCCCGCGCCCGGCAAGGCGGGGTAACAAATCCCTGGGTGATTGCCCTGACGGTGATGCTGGCCACCTTCATGGAGGTGCTGGACACCAGCGTCGCCAATGTGGCCTTGCCCCACATCGCCGGCAACCTCTCGGCAGGCGTGGACGAGAGCACCTGGGTCCTGACCTCCTACCTCGTTTCCAATGCCATCGTGCTGCCGCTTACCGGTTGGCTCTCCTCGCTGTTCGGCCGCAAGCGCTTTTACATGACCTGCGTAGGCATCTTCACCGTCAGCTCTTTCCTTTGCGGCCTGGCCCCCACGCTGCCCCTGCTCGTGCTCTTCCGCATTCTGCAAGGGGCAGGCGGGGGCGCTCTTCAACCGATATCCCAAGCCATCCTGGTGGAGAGTTTTCCGAAACAGAAACAGGGGATGGCGATGGCCATTTACGGCATGGGCGTGGTGGTGGCCCCGATCCTTGGCCCCACGCTGGGTGGCTGGATCACGGACGATTACAGTTGGCGCTGGATATTCTTTATCAACATCCCGGTGGGCGTGCTTTCTCTGCTTTTCACCTACCTGCTGATCTTCGACCCTCCGTACCTGGTCAGGAAGAACTTTCGGGAAATGAAGATTGATTACATGGGGCTGGGCCTGCTGAGCGTGGGGCTGGGTTTTCTTCAGATTGTGCTGGATAAGGGCGAGCGGGACGATTGGTTCGGCTCGAATTTCATCATCGGGTGCTCGGCGGTGGCGTTGGTCGGCCTGGTCGGAGCGGTCCTGTGGGAACTTTACAGCGATGATCCCGTGGTGGATTTGCGCATGCTCAAAGACCGGAACTTCGCCGTCGCCACCTTCACCATGTTCATGCTGGGGTTCGTGCTCTACGGAACCACCGTGCTGCTGCCCCTGCTCTTGCAGACGCTTATGGGTTACACGGCCTTGCTGAGCGGACTGGTGCTTTCCCCGGGCAGCTTGGTGGTCCTGATCGCGCTGCCCATTGTGGGCCGCTTGACCCAGATCGTGGAGGCTCGATGGCTGGTGGCCATCGGACTCGCCATCACCGGTTTCTCGCTCCTGCACATGGCCCACTTCGACCTCGAGATTGATTTCCGCACCGCCGTCATGGCCTGGACCTATTCACGGCTGGGCATGGCGTTTCTGTTTACCCCTATCAACGTCATGGCGTTCTACTTCATTCCCAAAGAAAAAATGAATAACGCCACGGGCCTCATCAACTTGGCGCGCAACATCGGCGGCAGCGTGGGAATCGCCAACGTCACCACCCTGCTCGCCCGCCGGGCCCAGGTGCATCAGTCCACCCTGGTCAGCCACCTGACCCCGCTCGATCCCGCTTACACGGCTTCCGTGTCGGGCGCCAGCCGCTTTCTTATGTCGCAGGGGTCAAACCCCGTGCAGGCGCTGAACCAAGCGCATGGGCTGGTCTATGGCAACCTGATCCGCCAGGCCAGCATGCTGGCCTATATCGACAGTTTCTGGCTTCTCGGCCTCACCTTCCTCGCCATGATCCCTTTCATGTTTCTCATGAAGAAAATCCAGCTCCATGGAGCCCCCGCCACGCCTGCGCACTGACGATC
>JBAVYG010000443.1:0-1796 GCA_049698675.1 Terriglobia bacterium | reverse complement strand
CGGGGTGAGGGTCGTCGACCCCAGGGCTTGCGCCCTGGGCTACGATCTTGCGCCCCTGCCGGGGCTGGGGAACGGCCGCCCGCAACGAGAAGACTTTGTCAGCAAACCTCTGACTCAGGACACTAGGAAGGGACACTTCGAAAGAGGCAAAAACCGAGCCGGAGCATTGCACGCGGAGGCAGCCAAGTGTACGCTAGTGGCCAGAAGGGAACTCAAAATGGAAATCCCGATTGAACCCTCCCCTCCCCTTGACAGGGCAGATAGGTCCGCGCCGCCGGTGGCAGAAATGGTGATACATTGCTGTGAATTGGTGCGCCAAAAATTTACAGACGAAGAACTCACTCCCGCCGGTCTCGTGATCGGGTGCGGTAACGGAGACGAAGTTGTTTACATGCGCCATGCCTTTCACCGTCAACGTGTGGTAGGGGTTGACGTCAAGTTAACGTTCTCGGCGGCAGCTCGGCGCGAGCGCTGCGTGGTGCAAGGAGATGCCAAGTCCCTCCCATTCCAGTCCGGCGCCTTCGATTTCGCAGCAGCATTTCATTCGCTGGAACACGTCGGAGATCCGCGCCTGGCATTGACTGAAGTTTCACGAGTGCTGCGTCCGGGAGGGTGGCTTTATGTGGGGGTACCTAACAAATCGAGATTCCTCGGTTACCTAGGGTCTCCTGATGCCACCCCTTGGCAGAAGATTGTGTGGAACCTCATGGATTGGAGAGCGAGGCTTCGCGGTCGTTTCGAAAACGCACTGGGCGCGCACGCAGGTTTCGAGCGGACGGAACTCGTCAATCTGCTGCGAGAGCACTTTGATTGCATACAGGTGTTAACTGAGGAGTTTATCCGCTTCAAGTACAACGGCCGCTTGCCACAGCTCTTACTCAATATGCTGCTCGCACCGGGCATCGTCAACTGCTCCGCACCAGCACATTATGTCGTCTGCCAGAAACCGAAGTAAACGGAAGTGGAATTCAGGGTGATCGCCGTGCGGCGCAGAACTTATGTTGCAGTTTGTCCTGCCGCCTTGATAGATTAGCAGGATTCAGCGATGGCAGGCGGTGCGGGTCGCCGGCTGCCTGAGAGAGGAGCGACTCTGGCCGGCGAAAAACTTCCTAAGCTTGTTGATCTGATGGCGCATCTCCGAGGACCCGAGGGCTGCCCCTGGGACCGCGAGCAGGACTACGATACCCTCAAGGGGTTGCTGCTCGAAGAGGCCTACGAAGTCATTGACGCGATTAACGGGCGCGATTTCAACGGACTGGAAGATGAGTTAGGCGACCTGCTCTTCCAGGTAGTGTTCTATTCCCGTTTGGCGGACGAGGAAGGGCGCTTCGACATCGACAACGTGATCGAGCGCGTGCACGCAAAACTCATTCGGCGGCATCCGCACGTCTTCGGCGACGTCCACGCCAGTAATGCGGACGAAGCCCTCAAGAGTTGGCTGCAAGTAAAAGAGCAGGAACGAGGGTCGGCGGCTCATGGCAAGGACGATAGAAAATCACTCTTGGATGGGATGGCTCCAGCCCTGCCGGCGACCCTCGAAGCCTATGAACTGGGATTGCGGGCCTCCGAAGTTGGTTTCGATTGGAAAAAAGTCGAGGACCTGCTGGAAAAGGTCGAAGAGGAGATTGGGGAATTGCGCCGCGAATTGAATCGAGATGCAGGCAACATAGCATCGCGGCTCGAGGAAGAGGTTGGCGACCTGCTATTTGCCGCCTCGAACTTGGCGCGATTCCTCCGCTCCGACCCGGAGACTTGCCTGCGGCGAGCTAATCAGAAATTCAAGCGCAGGTTTCAGG
>JBAVYG010000442.1:0-2552 GCA_049698675.1 Terriglobia bacterium | reverse complement strand
GTTGGAGCTTCCTAACCTCTTGCCTGGAACTCACGATTTGGTCTTGGGCACAGGAAAGGACGAAAGGAAAGTGAGCTTTCAGGTGGCTGACATGCCGGCCCTGACGGTTTTCCTGAGTGCCGACCGGAATGTCGGCAATCTGCTGGTGGTAACGGGTGAGGACGGTGCGACCGTCCTCTTGAATGGGAGGAAATACCCGCGCCCGACGAGGCACGGCCAGCTCGTGATTGCCAACCTTGAACCGAAGCGATACACGGTGTCGGTGGTCAAAGATGGGTTCCAGACCGTCCCTCAACAGGAGGTCAATATTCAAAAAGGTCAGGTGGAGAAATTGGTCTTCGCGCTCCAGCCTGCTCCCACAGGGGCCTCGTTGGTTATCGCCGGGGCCTCACCCTTGGCGGAAGTCCTGCTTGACGGGAAGTCCCTGGGCAGAATTCAACAGGATGGCAGTTTTAGCGTGGCTAATGTCCAACCGGGGCCGCATACCATTGAACTGAAGAAGGACACGTTCAAGCCTAAGGATTTGCAGAGGCAGTTCGTAGCGGGGGGAAGTGTGCGCTTGACTGCTAAGGAAGTTGTCCTGGAAAGCGCCGCGGCGCGTCCCAGCCCCGCCTTGGCCCCTCCTAAGCTCATTGTGCAGACGGTTCCAGGGGCACAGGTCAACATTGACGGTCGGGCCGTTGGCCAGACGGGTTCCAATGGGCGTTTGGAAATCAGCCCGGCTCCTGCCGGTGACCATACCGTGGAAGTCGTAGCAAAGCCTTACGACAATTTCAAGGGAAAGGTGACACTTTCCCCCGGCAATGTTTCGACTATCACGCCCAGTCTGCGGGCTTCCATGCCCGTCGAGCACAAACACGTGGTGGGAAGTTGCAACGGAATTCTCCTCGTCGGGTCAGGCAGGATTCAGTACATAGCGAGTAGCGGGAAGGACTCGTTCGACTATCCCATCGCCGCGGTCAAGAAGGCAGGATCCGCAGATTCTGGCAAGGGGTTTTATCTCGAGATCACCGGCGCCAAACGCTATGTCTTCCACGCTCCCGCAGCGGCAGAAGACTTGCAGATTCTTCAGAATGCCTTGCCCAAACAGTGACGGAAGAGAGTTCGGAAGTCGGGGTCATCTGTCTTCCTGAGTCCCGACGTGTCGGGGCGAAGGATCTCCGCAGTTGTTTTTTGCGCTCATCAGCCTACGACGATGTGTGGAGATGTTCCGCTCGAAAATCACCCCTGGCGGCCACTTCCCCGAAAGCGAGTCCAGCTCTTTCTGATCTGATGTGGAGCGGATTTCCATTTTTGCCACTTTCCTCACTTTTTTGAAGAGTTCTGCGTCAGTTAGATAGTATTCCACCGTGTTTTCAATGGGTTAGGAGATATGCAGAAAAGTGCATGAGTGTGTCATTTTGACTCACTTTGGGGCTCGCCCGCTTGACGGTACGCTCCTAAACTAGCCTAGCATAACGCAAAAAGGCAGCTGCGGAACCCTTCCCCATGATCGGAGTTGGCCGCCATCGCTAACCCCACATCTCCTGGGTTCACCGCATGGATACTCAGGAGTTGGGCTGGGATGCATGGGAAAGCCCCCGGTCAGAGGAGCACTGACCGGGGGTACCAACTTCCGAATCACCCCGGCTCACTTCTTGTACACCAGCCCAAAGACCGACAACTTGTTGGTTGCGCAATCAACCTGAATATCCCATTCCGTTTTCTTATTGTCGCCGTGCTCCGGATAAATGATATGAACCTTGTTCCCATTTCGGGTCCAGGTCAGTGGCCTGATGTCCTTCGGGCTGTAGACTTCTGACCCTGTATGGTCACTGTTGAAGGTGAAAGACCTTGTTCTCCCACGCTCGACGACGGTCCATGTGCCGACCAGGCAGTCCGTGCTCGCACTCGCCGCCGACGCGGATTTCGACTCCGAGGCCTTGCTGCTTGGCGAACAGCCCACGACCATCAGGACAACGACGGCCAGGAAGCACCCCAGACTTGCCCAAAACAGCTTTCTCTTGTTCATGCGATTGACCCCTCCAGGAGATTGATGATGATGCGAATGATGCAAGAACCCGACTCGGAAACCACTTTCCACCCCTCGGGGTGTCAGCCGGAATTTCCGATTTAACCTTCCCTCTTCACGCACGAACATACGCCAACTGCTCCATCGTTTCAAGCACTGGTTGCAATAGCCTCTTTTGGGCGGCATCGTGGCTCGTTTTGGCCGTTCCGTTGACCACCCATCTACCACGCCCAGGCGAGCCCTGCCATGGGTTCACCAGACGCTTACGTGATTCTTTGTCCGTCAGCCGACGGGCTCATACCAATTTCACATCAAAGGACGAGACTTGCAGCGCCCTCAGGCGCGCAATCCTGGGGACGCGGGACCACAGCGCAAGCTGTGGGTGGCAGGTACGCGGTGGCGCCCCGATGCATCCGGGCGCCTCACGAGCGCGCGGAACATCGCTGTCAGCCCGTCTTATGCGTGGCCTGCCTTGGCTTCTTAACGGTCGCCGACATGAAAGGTCCGCCGCGGTGGATCGGCGCCACCCGCGGAATCCCTG
>JBAVYG010000441.1:0-3906 GCA_049698675.1 Terriglobia bacterium | reverse complement strand
AGATTCCTCGCTGCGCTCGGAATGACACGGTGCAGCACGGCAGGGCCAAGGGGCTCTATGGGCTGGTTATGGCTGTCGTCGCAACCTCTTTAGTCTTAACTTTCACTCGGGGTGTTTGGCTGGGTTGTCTTGTGGCAACCCTTTACCTCGTGGCGAGGTGGAAACCACGCACGCTCTGGGTAATCCCTGTTGTGCTCGTCGTCGCCTATCTAGCCGCACCTTCAATGATTCGCCGCCGAGTGTCACTCGCCTTCCACCCGTCTGACGAGCCGGCGCTGGCTATTCGCCTGGAGATGTGGGGTGTGGGTCTAAGGATGGTCCGGGAACATCCCTGGGTGGGAGTTGGTCCTGAGAATATTCCGCGGGTCTACACCCAATACCTGCCGCCCGGCACGACGCCCATATGGGGATACCACGGCCATCTTCACGATAACCTCCTGCAATTGGCTGCCGAAAGGGGTCTGCCTTGCCTGGTGGCCTGGCTGTGGTTCATGCTGGCACTTGGCTGGCACATCCTGAGGATTCGTGGCCGGCTCTCCAGCGGGCGGTGGGTGGCTGACGCAGCCTTTGCGGCCTGGTTGGCATTCCTTGCCGAGGGCTTCTTTGAGTACAATTTTGGGACTTCACCCGTCCTGATGGTTTTTCTGTTCTTGATGTCCACGCCATTTGTGGCGGAACATCTCGAGAGCCGCGCGCAGGAATCGAACGCGACAGCGCTTGTCGAACAGGGAAGTTAAATTTGAAACTCGAGGCTCGTCACTCGTCACTTGTCACTGCACCTAATATGGCTCTTAAGCGCCAGTTACTCTTGGGTTCTGCGGTGGTGGGCTTTTTCAGCCTCCTGAGCGCCCTCTCGGGCATCCTGGTTGAAACCAGCATTGCCGCCAAGTTGGGGCTCTCCAGGAACTCCGACAGCTTCTATGTCGCTTTTACAATTCCCTACATCATCACCAATTTGCTTTCCGCGACCAGCCAGTTCTCGCTGGTGCCTTTCTTTTCGACGCTGGATTCGCGTGATTCCGTTGAAGGCCTCGGCAAAGGCATCAGCTACGTGATCAACCTGGTGTTCCTTGGGCTAGGTTTGCTTGCGGCTGTGGGCGCCATCGGGGCGCCATGGATCATGCGCGGAATCGCCCCTGGTTTCACACGGCCGCAAATCGAGCTCGCTACCCAGCTTAGCCGATGGCTCTTCCTGGTCATTGTTCCCGCGGGCATCGCAGAGGCCTTCCGTTCTTTCCTCCTGAGCCGTCACAGCTTCGTCCTCTCCTCGGCGGCGGGCTTTATCCGCAATGTCGTGGTCATCTTGGTCATCCTGTGGCGCTTCGACCGCTATGGGCCCTTCAGCATCGTGCTGGGCTACCTGGCGGGTTATCTTCTCCAGATGCTCGTCCTGGGCGTCCAAATTGTGATTTCCTTTCCTGTCCCTTACTCCCTGACACTCACGGGAAGCGGTGAGGCGTTCCGGAGACTCCGCGGCGCCGGAACCGCCCAGATTGGTGGCGCATTAGCGTGGCAGGTCGTGGTCCTCGCCGAGAGGATGATCGCTTCGTTTCTACCTGCCGGAACGCTCACGGCCGTGAACTATGGTTCGAAAATTCTGTACACCATGGTGGAATTACTGGGTGGCAGCGTGGGCACTGCCGCCCTGCCCCAGCTCGCGCGCGCCGCGATGAACAAAGCTCACGAGGAAGAACGAAGAACATTTAAAGATATTTGGGAAATCAGTCTTTTCCTGACCTCCCCCGCGGTGGTCTTTTGCCTCATGCTCCCCCACAACATTATCCGACTGGTTTTTGAGCGAGGCAACTTCACGCCAGCAGCCACCGGCCTGATGTCAATGGTCTTCTTCTACTACTGCCTCAGCCTCCTTCCTCTCTCTTTCATTCGGCTGCTCACTTTCTACCTTTTTGCGCGCAACGAGAGCGGGGCCTTTCTGCGCCTCTCCATCCTGCTTTACAGTCTCAACTTGGGATTCGATCTGTTTTACGTCGGTGTTCTCAGGTGGGGCGCGAAGGGAATACCGCTAGGCTTATTGGTTGCTTCAATCCTTGTCTGCGCCCTGTCCATCCAAAGGAATCTTGGCGACCTCCGTCAAGCCCTCGGCCGGTCCGAGATTCATTTTGCCTCGAAGAATCTACTGGGAGCCATCCTGACGGCATTAGCGGTGTGGGCCTTGCGCCTCTGGGTTGCGCCCCCTCACTCCGGTTTCCAGAACTTCATTTATCTCTGCGAGCTGTGCGGAGCAGGAAGTGTTGCTTACCTGGCGGCGCTCGCGGCTCTTCGCATGTTTCCCGTCGCACGGGCGATGAACATCTGGCCGTGGGATGACAACTCATAAGGAAGAGGGAACAGGCAGGCGGCAAACGAACAGATTTCACGCACCGGGAGGCAAAAGGCAGTCGGCGGAAGGCAGGATGCAGCATGCGAGGGCGGTCAGGTATATATTGTTGGTCGGCTGGGAAAATCCAATTGGAAATCCCGGTGGAAATCTCCAATCAATCGGTTATATTCGCTTGCGGAAAAGTGGCGT
Source organism: Terriglobia bacterium (assembly GCA_049698675.1). Classification (GTDB taxonomy): domain Bacteria; phylum Acidobacteriota; class Terriglobia; order UBA7540; family UBA7540; genus CAVROP01. Next base: position 1,376 of record JBAVYG010000441.1, on the reverse strand, counting down.
TTCCCAATCAACCGCATATGCATTCCGTCGTCTTTGAGGTGGCTTTCTCGTGAGATCCCGCTTGGCCGAGTTGCTGGTTTGTCCCAAATGCTCCGCTTCGTTGCAGCTTGAAATCCAGGGCCGAGACAATGAGGAGATTCTTGCAGGTCGTCTTCATTGCTCGAAGTGCCGCAGCGAGTTTCCCATTCGGGACGGCATCCCGCGCTTTGCGCCGAGCAGCGCTTATGTGGAGAGTTTCAGCTTCGAGTGGAAGCGGTGGCAGCGGACGCAATTTGACACCGAGTCGCGAAAGCTCTCCGAATCCACCTTTGTGGTTTGCACGGGAAGACGGCCGCAGCAGCTCGCCGCCAAGCTAGTGCTCGACGTCGGATGCGGCACTGGTCGATTCATGGACGTGCTGGCGCGGGCGGGGGCCGAAATCGTGGGCCTGGACCTCAGCTTGGCGGTTGAGGTCGCCAGGCAAAACCTGCGGAGCCTGCCGAACTGCCACTTTATTCAAGCCGACGCACTCTGTCTGCCGTTTCGCCCCGGCACGTTCGATTTCGCTTACAGCATCGGCGTACTGCATCACACGTCCAAGCCCCGACAGGCTTTCTTGCGCATGGCCGAGACGTTAAAGCCGCAGGGCGAGGCGGCCATCTGGGTCTACCCCCGTTGCCGTCTGACCGAGACGTTCCAATACTTCCCTGAGCGGGTGAACGAAGTGCTCGCCCAGGATGTTAACTATCAGATTCCAGCGAGATGGCAAAAGCTCGTTTCCAGGGTCGCCCCGGGGTTGGATTGGATAATGGAAGCTTCGAGCCGCTTTCAGCGGTTCTTCACCACCCGCCTCCCTCGCCGATGGCTCTACGCGCTTTGCCACATAGCGATTCCGCTCTACTATGTATACCGCATTCCAATCTTCTACCCTTTGCGGCTCCTGACCAAAATCGCCATGCATCCCGATCCCGAGTGGCGTGTGCTCGATACCTTCGACTGGTACTCCGCCCATTACCAGTGGAAACAAACGTACCCGGAGGTTCAAGCCTGGTTCGAAGGAGCGGGGCTTGAGAACATAACCCTCCTGCCTCGCCCAGTGGCATGGCGAGGAAAGAAACCTGCATAGGACCGCCATCCTGCAACGAAAAAACGGCGTAATAGAGGTTGGGTTTGGGCTACCGCGCGGCGGGTCCGTAGTCTGTCGTCGGTCGCGAGACGTCACTCCCTCGGTGCCGCGCCTTGTTGAAGCTCCTGGTTTTCGCCTCGCTTCGCCACCACGGGCTAAATTATCCCGCGGGGGTTTTAACAGGCTGCGGAAGAAACCGTTCGGCCTGTCATTCCGAGGAGTCCGCCATTCTTATTGGCGGACGACGAGGAATCTCGCACTGCGTTGAAAA
>JBAVYG010000440.1:0-2530 GCA_049698675.1 Terriglobia bacterium | reverse complement strand
ACTGAAACGTTCCAAAACGGGGCAGTGGGATGTAGACTCAAGACTACCGAGATTCCAAAACAGAAATCCCGGCTGAAGCGCCACTTCGGATACGAAGGACAGAAACCATGCCATCTAACATTCATCCCGAGACGCATTGGGCGGACTATCTCAAGGGCGTTGACACGCCTACTCTTTCCACGAAACGAATCGTGCTGAGCCTTCTCGCCGGAACTCTGCTTCTCTTTTCCCTCGCGCTGCTACCTCTTTCATCCCAGATGCACCCGCCACAGCCGCAGACGCTGCTACTTAAATGCGCGGAGGGAGATTGCACGCTGCTTCAAGGGATACCGCAGACAGCCGGGATGCGCAGCGGCTTTGTCCGGCTGAAGCTTGGAGGATCAGTCGGCTGGCACACGACCGGCCAAAACGAAGAGGCGCTGGTGGTCCTGCGCGGCCGGGGCGAAGCCCGCGTCGAAGGCCAGCCAGGGCGCGCAATTGAGGCGCCGATGCTCGTTTACATCCCTCCCGCAACGCGGCACAACGTTGCGAACACCGGCGACGAGCCGTTGGAATACGTGTATGTCGTTGCGCCGGCCAAGGCCCCCTAGCGCCGCGATGGCTGTCAGATGATCTTCAGTTTCTTCCCGACGCTTTCCAGAATCTCGAGCGCGCGCGTCAATTCTTCCTGGGTGTGGGTGGCGGTGACGATGGTGCGGATGCGGGCTTTGCCCTCCGGGACAGTGGGGAAGCCGAGGCTCTGGGCAAACACGCCGGCGCCAAAAAGCTGGCGCGAGAACTCGTGAGCCAGAGCGGCATCGCCCACGATGACGGGCGTGATGGGCGTTTCGCTCACGCCAGTGTTGAACCCGAGCTTCTTCAAACCTTGTTTGAAGAAGTTGGTATTGGCCCAGAGCCGGTCGATCAGTTGCGGCTCTTCCTCGAGCACCTCAAAAGCTGCCAGGCAAGTGGCGGCAACGGAAGGCGGATGCGAGGTCGAGAAGAGGAAGGGCCTGCCGCGATGGTAAAGAAACTCAATCGTGTCGCGCGTCGAGCAAATGTAGCCGCCCAGGGCGCCGATGGCTTTTGAGAGTGTGCCCACCTGGATATCGACGCGCCCGTGCAAGTTGAAGTGATCCACGGTGCCGCGCCCGTTGCGTCCCAGGACGCCGGAAGCGTGCGCGTCGTCAATCATCATGATGCAGCCGTACTTCTCGGCCAGCTCGACGAGCTGCGGCAAGGGGGCGATGTCGCCCTCCATGGAGAAAACCCCGTCGGTGATGAGCAGCTTACGGCACTTGCGGGCTTCAACTTCTTTCAAGATGTTTTCGCACGCCTCCATGTCCTTGTGCGGAAAAATCTTGATTTCGGCGCGCGAGAGGCGGCAGCCGTCGATGATGGAGGCATGATTGAGCTGGTCCGAGATGATGATGTCTTCGCGTCCCAGGATGGCCTGCACCGTTCCCGCATTGGCGGTGAATCCGGATTGGAAAACCACCGAAGCCTCGACGTGCTTGAACTTGGCGATTTTCTCCTCCAGCTCGAGGTGGACCGCCATGGTGCCGGCGATGGTGCGCACGGCGCCGGACCCTACGCCCCATTTCTCGATCGCTTCCAGGGCGCGCGCGCGGAGCTTGGGGTGAGTGGTCAGCCCCAGGTAGTTGTTCGAGGAAAGGTTGATGACCTCGCAACCATCGAAGCGGGAGACGGGAAGCTGCTCGGTTTCGAGCACGCGCAGCTTCTGGTAGAGCTTCTGCTCGCGCAGCTTGTTCAATTCATCGGTCAGATACTGCAGTTGAGCCTTGGGCATGATTCCCTCAAATGTTAGATGTCACGCCGGCTACGTTGCCACCGAAAGGGCGCTTTCGGCCTCTGGGCTGTCAGCTTTCAGCTATCAGCCTTCAGCTTCCGGATGAAAGATGCGAGTATTCGCTTGACCTCGTCTAGATGACCTTGCCGCACTTCACTTCCTAATTGTACTCTGGGGTGGTCGCGAATGCCACGTCCTGTCTCTTCGTCCGCCATCGGCTGAAAGCTGAGGGCTGATTGCTGATAGCTGAAAACTTATTGCAGCTTTCTGCGGACCTTTTCCAGAGCCTCTTTGGCCAGGGTGTAATCCGGTGACAGCTTGAGCGCCTGTTCGAAGTGGGTGCGGGCCTTGACGTACATTTCCTTTTCCATGTACGCCCGCCCGAGGTTGTAATGGGGGTAGTGATAGGACTCGTAGCGCCGTGACTGCAGCGCCCGTTCGAGCCAGGGAATCGCCTCGTCGAATTCACCCTTTTCAATCAGATAGGCGCCGATGTCGTTGTACGGGTTGCCGAATTCAGGGTCAAGCTGGATCGCCTTCTTGCATTCGGCAATGGCATCCTCGATTTTTCCTTGGAAACGGTAGGTCCAACCCAGAAAAGTGAAAGCCTCTGCGGTGGGATGAAGATCGAGGGAGCGTTTGTAGAGCTCGACGGCCATGTCGTAGTCCCCACCCATCTGATACTGATAGGCTTCCTTGAGCAACTCCCACGCGGATTGGAACTCTTCCACACCCATACGC
>JBAVYG010000439.1:0-5688 GCA_049698675.1 Terriglobia bacterium | reverse complement strand
GCCCGTAGAGGCCCTCGGCGCCCACACCAGCCTTTTCCGTCACGTCCGTAAAAGTCCCATCGCCGTTGTTATGATAAAGGGCGGAGCGCAGCGGGTGCGGAGGCTTGTACCACTCGGTCTCCGCCGTCTGCACAAAATAAAGGTCCATCAATCCGTCCTGGTCGTAATCAATCCAACCCAGGCCGCTGCCCATGGTCTCGAGATAGTTCTTTTCCGCAGTGAAAGTATGGTCGTGCTGGAAGGTGATGCCAGCCGCCTGGCGGATGTCCGTAAAGCGGACGGGTACGGAAATCGGGGGGGTCTTGGCCGTCTCGGCGCTCAGGAATTCCAGCGCCACAACGCCCGATGACAAAGTCAACACCAGCAGGCCTGCCGGAACAAGCCGCCTGCCTCTACTTCCTGAGCGTGAAGAAACCTGGGCCATCTGCCTTCTGTTGGTGGTCAATCGCGAATCTCAACTATAACCTGAGATGGCATTGCGGCTCAATCGCCATTCTCATCGAGGGCGCGCGAAATGCATGTCACGTCGGCGGTGACATCTTGTCGTACTCCGAGGAACGGGCCAAGAGCCCCGGCAACTCGAACTCCCCTCAAATGCAGTAGGCAGTCGGCGGTGGCAAAGGAAAGAAAGCAACTCACAATATCATTCACAATTCACAATTCAGCATTGCCCGACCGCCTGTCCGCTGCTCTTCTGCTTCCTGAATCCCGACTCCTGAACCCTGAATCCTGGTTTAGCCCCTGACGCCTGGAACCTGCTCTTGTGGTTCCTGAATCCCGAATCCTGAATCCTGAATCCTGCTCTTCCCAACCTACCTCCTTTCTTTTCAACAACATTCCCGCTTTCAAGAGCTAACTACCTTTGTTTTCTGTAACATTCCCGCTTAGCCCCAGGCTGCTGAAGGCCGGTCCTTTGTTTTCATAGACATTTCCGCATCGGTCGCTCATTTTTTGAAGTTACTAGGGTATCTTCTTTCCCAACCAAGACGACATCTTGTCGTAGACTGCGGTACGGGCCAAGAATCCCCCTAACCCAAACTCCCCTCAAATGCGGTAGGCAATCGGCAGTAAGCAGAAGGCAGTCGGCGGAAAGCAGATGCTCTTCATCCTGCTCCTGACTCCTGAATCCTGTTCTTCCCCCACCTACGACCTGCCACCTACCGTATACCACGTATCACATCCCTAGCCTCGTGTCAAGGCAAAAACGCCGGATTCACGAGAGCAGGAGTGTAATGGCTTTAGCCCGCCCTTCCAGACCCGTGGCGAGAAATGCGGGTTAGCCCGGCGCCTTAAACCTGAATCCCGAACTCGCACCTTGGATGTCGCCCGCCAAGGCGGGCGGAGAGAAACTCCTCGGGGGGATCTAGTTTGGCAGGCGCCCTTGAAATGATTGTTGGCAAACGCAATGAGGCCGAGGCCTCGATGCACATTGATAACCGAAGACCATGGGCTGTTTTATCTTCCTAACAACCCCACGTACGCCGCCGCGCCTATCGCACCGCCGATGAGCGGCCCCACAACCGGCACCCAGGAATATCCCCAATCTGAGCTGCCTTTGCCCGGTATAGGCAGGAGCGCATGGGCAAGGCGTGGACCCAGATCTCGGGCCGGGTTTATGGCGTAGCCGGTCGGAGCGCCCAGCGAGAGACCAATCCCCCAGACCAGTAGTCCAATGAGCAAGGGTGTGACTCCGCTTTGCGCCGGACCCGCGTTCGCCGAGATGGCCAGTACCCCAAAGACGAGCACGAACGTTCCGATTATTTCGGTGAGGAGGTTTAGGGGGCATCGACGGATGGCGGGGATGGTCGAGAAGACGGCAAGCTTCGAGGCTTGGCTTTCAGTTTCGGACCAGTGCGCCAAATAGGCCAACCATACAATGACCGCACCTAGGAAGGCGCCAATGAATTGGGCCCCGATGTACCTGGGCACATCGCTCCAGGCAAACTTGCCGACCACAGCAAGGCCCAGAGTTATCGCGGGATTCAAATGCGCGCCGCTGATGCGCCCCACCGCATAGACCGCAACTAGCACGCCCATCGCCCAGCCCGTAGTGATCACCATCCAGCCTGAGTTTTGCGCCTTTGTCTTATTCAACATAACTCCCGCCACCACCCCGTCTCCCAAAATGATCATCAATGCCGTGCCGATGACTTCAGCAGCGAATGGTTTCATACGCCTCCTCAAGGAACGGATTCTGATTTGCGAGCCGCGCTAACCTGGGTATTCACAAATTGATCGAAGCGAGACTGCTGCCCCTGGCTTGAGAGCCCTCGCAAGAAAAGCTCACACCGGAGAATAGACAAAACCTGGTGCCTCGCGAGTGTACCAGACTTCCTTGGCATTTCATCCCTTGGGCAGGCGACACTTGAGGAGTGAGCGCGGATTCGCAGCAGGGATTGATAAAGGGCGGGCAGGGCCCCGACGGGTTCGGGTGGGGGTTTGGATTTCGGCGGACCTTACTCGTCGAACTTTGTTAAGTGACCACGACTATGGACATCATGGTGGTCCTCCAGTGTTTCCAAATGGCTGATAACTTCGGTTCTCATCCTCGAATCTTGTTGGATCCTCTCTTCAATTTTGGTGGCCAGCGAATGCGCAGATTCCAAAGATGTGTGTTTGGGAAAGAGCAGATGGAATTCCACCCAAGTCGTATTGCCAGCATTGCGATGCCGCAGCCCATGAAACTCAACCCCGGCTTCGGAAGTCATCTCGATGAGCAGTCGCCGGATTTGAGCTTGGGTCATCGGATCGACTTCATCCATCAACCCACCGATTGATTGGCGAATCAACCTGCTCCCCATCCAAAGGATATCCAGGGCGACAAGAATCGCAACCACAGGATCAAAACGCAGCCAGCCCGTGAGGATGGTCAAACCAAGTCCCACGAGGACACCGAGACTGGTCAAGCAATCGGTGAGTACGTGTCTGCCATCGGCCACTAGGATCAAAGACCCATACTTTTTTCCAACCCATACGAGATAGCCGCCCAGAGCTCCGTTGACTAGACCAGCGACTAGAACAAGCAAAGCCCCTGCCCCCAGGTTCTCCAGTTTGGGCCCCGCAATCAACCTGTGAATTGACACATAGACGATATAAAACGCAGCAAGCACGATCATGGCGCCCTCGAAGCCAGCCGAAAAGAATGCGATCTTGTCATGACCGTATAGATGACTGGGGTCAGGAGGCTTGCGGCTCAACCAGAGGCTGTAAGCGGCAAAGGAAACAGCCACCACGTGGACGACCGATTCGGCAGCGTCGGAGAGGATAGCCGCGGATCCGGTCATCCAGTAGGCAAGTACTTTAGTTCCGAGCATGAAGAAGCCGACCGCCAGGGAAAGCCGCATGGCGAGTTGGAGTGGGCGCGATTCGTGGGGGTTCGGGATGTCCGCCGCAGCCATCATGCTTGTCCGAACAAGGAACTCATTCGAATTTCAGGTTTCACCATTAAGTCTGTCGCTAATCATACCACCTGCCGCGCCGTCTTCCAGCAGGCCGATCGGAAACTTACCCAAGCGGTATTCGTTTCGACCTTGGGTTAACCGTCCTTAATCCGGATATGCTTCCCCTTTTTCGCTTGCCATCAAAGAAGAAGAGAGCGCGAGAGTTGATATGGCGTAGGCGTGATCTTTCATAATTCACCTTCCGCTCACCAGGTTTATGCGGAGCTCTTCGAATTAAGTTTAGTTCTTAGGAATATCCGAGCGGTTCCACCATCCGCCGCCAAGAGCCTGAAACAAGGCGGCAGTGTCGGCATAACGATTGGCTTGCGCCTGCACGAGGTTAATCACGGCTTGCTGATACGCTTGTTCCGCGCTTAAGAGCGCCAGGTAGCTGACGTAGCCGGACTGATACTGTTTTCTGGCCAGGTCGAGGGTGACGCTGGAGGCATCTTTTGCGGCTGCCGCGGCCTTCAAGGCGTCGGCGTCCTGTTGGAGCGCATGCAGCGTGTCAGCGACATTCTGAAAGGCGGTGAGGACAGTGCTGCAATATTGTTCGGCGGCCTGAGTAAAAGCGGCTTGCGCGGCGCGCTCGCGATGCCGCAGGGTGCCGGCATCAAAGATGGGCTGCGTGACGCCTGCACCCAAATCCCAAAAGCCATTGCCTCCCGAGAACAACCGGCCGAGGACCACCGCCGCGCTGCCAGCATCCGCGGTTAGCGCAAAGTTCGGGAGGCGGTTCGCAACGGCGATGCCAATTTGGGCGCTGGCTGAATGCAGGTTCTCCTCGGCCTGGCGCACATCCGGGCGCTGCTCCACGAGTTGCGAAGGAAGGCTCAGCGGCAGTTCCTGCGGCAGTTGCAAACTCGACAGCTCAAACTTTTCGGTCAAATCCTGGTTGGGAAACCCACCCGACAGCACAGCCAGCAGGTCCCGTTGTTGAGCCAACTGCTTAAGCAGCGGCGGCAAGGTGACGGCGACCAGCGCGAGCTGCGATTCTTGCGCCGCCACGTCGAGCTCGCTCGCATACCCCTTCTTATACTGCTCCCACAGGATCTTCAGCATGTCGGTGTTGATGGTGATGAGCTCACGGGTGGCGTCAACCTGCCCCCGCAAGGATGCCTCTTGTATGGCGCCGGCGGCGACGTTTGCGCTCAGTGTGATATGCGTGGCGGCCAGGGCAAAACGCGCCTGCTGTGCCTGCGCTGCGAGTGATTCCACGGTTCTCCGGTTCAGACCGAAAACGTCCGGCACAAACGAGACACTCACCTGCGGTGTATAGAGGCTGTAATTCTGGATGTTGGCGTTGAGGGCGGGTGAAAGGTCCTGCGCTGTCCTCGCCCGGGTCGCCGTAAAACTTCCGGTAACACTGGGATAGTAAAAACCTCGTTGGGCCAGCACATTTTCTCTTGCCACCGTCAATGCCGCCTGCGCCGCCTTGAGGTCGGGATTGGCTTTGAGCGAGCGCTCAATCAAATCGGTGAGTGGCTTGGAGTGAAACAATGTCCACCACTCTCCCGGAATATCCCGCCCTTCCACCAAGTGTTGCGCCTCTCCCCCGGCGACGTTGGCCGTGCTGGTGGTTTTCGAAATCGGAGTGGGGGTATAACCGCCGACATCCGGAGGAGCAGGCTTCTTGAACTTAGGCCCAACCACGCAACCTGCGGTGAGCAGTAAGGCAGAGGTCGCGATGAGGCGGGCGAGGCGCAATTTGCGAGTGCGAAACATACGTTTAGTTCCTTAGCACGGTGCCTCGTAACGCGGGCGTCTCGCCCGCTGTCGCGGGAGCGTCCCGCTCCCGGAAGAGGTCGCGGGCCGAGCCTGCCCTGAGCGCAGCGAAGGGATGCCCGCGCCACAGCGGGCGAGACGCCCGCGCTCCATCCTGTCAAGGCTTGCGGTTCATACGGGTCCCGTTGATCGCCCCGGTATTGCTGCTATGTGAGCTCGGCGATCCACCCACGACCGCCGGGTTAGGGCTGCGATGGCGCACGTTGTTGAACGACGGTGCGGTGGGTCGGACGACACTTGGCGTCCGAACAGCCAGGGCGATGTTGACTGCTTCGTTCGGGATTAATCCGCTTTTTGCCGCGCCAGCGGATTTGTCTGGACCCGGCTGATGAAGAGCATTTCCACGTAGGGAACGTTGCCGGCCATTCGGAAGCTGCTTAGCGCGACTTGGCTTTTGGGATGGTGGGCCCCAGTGACCCCTCACCCGTCCCGCGCCGGCCGGTGAAAACGCCGGTCGCGGGAC
>JBAVYG010000438.1:0-2532 GCA_049698675.1 Terriglobia bacterium | reverse complement strand
AGCGAACCCTGAATGGTCAGTGGCGTTCACAGGACTTTCCCCTTACTGCTTCCCACCCTTCGTGCAAGATGAAAGGTGTGAGGCATAAAGCGGCGACGGGGTCTGCCCACTTTATTCCCCAGACGGCGTTGACTGAGAGTCCGGCCAGGGCAATCCAAGCCATGTAGCCACAGACCGCAGATTCCGCCGCATCGGCTCTCAACGCAGCGCTTGAAGCGGTGGCTGATAACTTCCGCTTTTGACCGGCCAGCCAGGGCATCACCATTGCAGCAATCAGTAGGAGAGCTATTCCTGCAAGACTGGGGTGGACTTCCCGCCTCCCGAGGAGCGCCGCTCCTGAACCGAGGAGCACGTATGCCGCCAAGGCAAAGAGCAGGCCGCCGGCGACTCGAGTAGCTGACTCCTCGGCGCTCATTGCCGTGGAATAGAAGCGGAACCGCCAGTAAACCACCAGAGCAGAAACCAGCTCGATTGCGCTATCGCCACCAAAGGCGAGCAAGGCCGGACTGTGAGCCCGCCAGGCAGCAATGAGGGACACCGCCGCTTCCAGAAACATCCAGATGAGCGTGAAAGCCTGAATTCGAAGAATGCGTCGCAGGACATCGGGTTGAAGCGGGACGATTGCGTCGGGCATGGTCTCATTATGCACGCAACGGATCGCCGAAAACACTCTCTGGGCGTCATCATGGTCTTAGCCGAGTCATCAAGATGCGCAAGGGGAGGCTGGAAGCCAAATGAAAACCTGTACGCAGCAACGCGACCCTACGGGGCTAGTGTCCTGAGTCAGAGGTTCGCTGATAAACCCTTCGCCTTGCCGGTGACCCTTCCGCAGCCCCATCAGGGGCGCAAGAACGTAGCCCACGGCGCCGCGGACTACCCTCTTTCGCCCGTCAGCTGACGGGCTAACTTCATCAACGAACTTCTGACTCAGGACACCAGCTTCTCAGAAACCACTTTGGCCTGTGTGAAGAGCAAAAGGTAGTCGCGGCCGCCAGCCTTCGAGTCTGTGCCTGACATGTTGAAGCCGCCGAAGGGGTGACCGCCCACCAGGGCGCCGGTACATTTCCGGTTGAAATAGAGGTTGCCCACGAAGAAGTCCTCAGCCGCCTTATCCATCTTCGAGCGGTTCTTTGTGTACACGGCCCCCGTCAGGCCATATTCCGTGTTGTTGGCGATCTCCAGCGCTTCGTCAAAGTTCCGGGCCTTGAGGACCGCCAGCACAGGGCCGAAGATCTCTTCCTGCGCGATGCGGGCCTGGGGAGCGACGTCCGCAATCACCGTGGGTTGGATGAAGTGTCCCGGTCCGGGAGCTTCCTCGCCGCCCGTAATGAGGCGGCCCTCCTTCTTGCCAATCTCAATGTATTCCAGGATGGACTGCTTTGCCCGGGCGTTAATCACAGGACCCATGTAGTTGTTAAGGTGCGTCGCAGGGCCGACCCTAATCTGCTCCACCCGGCTCTGTAGCTTTTCGAGGAAGGCCTCATAAACCGACTCCACCACGATGGCGCGCGAGCACGCCGAACATTTCTGGCCCTGGTAGCCGAAGGCGGAGACGGTGACGCCTTCCACCGCCGCCTCCAAATCCGCCTCACTATCCACCACGATGGAGTTCTTGCCGCCCATTTCCGCAATGACACGCTTCACCCAGATCTGCCCCGGCGCCGTCTTCGCCGCTACCTGGTTGACATGCAACCCCACCTCCTTCGAGCCCGTGAAAGCCACAAAGCGTGTCCGTGGATGTCCCACCAGGACGTCTCCGACTGAACCACCCGGGCCGGGGAGAAAGTTCACGATCCCTGCAGGCATTCCCGCCTCCTCCAACGCTTCGAACAGCTTGTACCCGATCACGGGGGAATCGCTGGAAGGCTTCAGGACCACGGTGTTTCCGGCCACCACGGACGCCAGGGTCATTCCCGTGAGGATGGCGAGCGGGAAGTTCCAGGGCGGAATTACAACCCCCACCCCAAGAGGAAGGTAACGCAGAGAATTCCTCTCACCGTGGACTGGAGTGAGGGGCTGCGGCTGGTCAAGCCGGAGGATTTCGCGCCCGTAAAACTCCGCGAAGTCGATGGCCTCCGCCACGTCCGCATCGGCCTCCGCCCATGTCTTGCCCACCTCGTAACACATCCACGCCGCGAAATGGAACTTGCGCTCCCGTATGATCCTGGCGGTCTCGAGCGCTAGTTCGGCGCGCTGTTCAGCCGGCGTGTGGCTCCAGGTTTTGAAGGCCTCGTCTGCCGCGCGGATGGCGCGGTCCGCCAGTTCCGCGTCGGCTTTGGAAAAAACGCCAACCGCCTGATCTTTCTGCCCAGGATTGTAGGAGCAAAACTTATCCCGAGTCTTGATCCTCTCGCCGTTGATCACAAGGTCGTATTCCCGGCCCAACTCCTGCCGGACTTCGTCCAGTGCCTCTTTCATCCACCTCTCGTGCTCCGGGTTGCCCTTGAAGTCGCAAAGCGGCTCATTCCTGAATTCAGTAAGTTGCATCGACGTGCCTCCTCCCCAATAGACGTGAACCCGGCATTATAACGG
>JBAVYG010000437.1:0-2700 GCA_049698675.1 Terriglobia bacterium | reverse complement strand
CGCCGGAGGAGGTCGCCCTGGTGCGCAAGGCCGTGGAGGCTACAGGGGCTCGATGCGCATCCTCCGAACACTGGGCCAAGGGCGGCGAAGGAGCCCTGGAGCTGGCGGATACGGTGATGGACGCCTGCAAGGACGAAGCCCCCTTTCAATTCCTGTACCCACTCGAGATGAAGCTGCGAGACCGCGTGGAACTTATCGCCAAAGTCGTTTACGGCGCGGATGGAGTGGCGTGGGCGCCGGAGGCGGACACCAAGGCTAAGCAGCTCGAGTCCGATCCCAAGTTCGCCGATTACGCCACCATGATGGTGAAGACGCACTTGAGCTTAACCCACGACCCGACGCTCAAGGGCGTTCCGCAAGGTTGGATTCTGCCCATTCGGGACGTCCTGGTGTACTCGGGCGCGAAGTTCCTCTGCCCGTGCGCGGGCATCATCAGCTTGATGCCCGGGACGTCTTCCAACCCTGGTTTCCGCCGCGTGGATGTGGATGTGAAGACTGGAAAAGTATCGGGACTGTTTTGAGACAGGAGCAAACGATGTACATTGATAAGGCCTATCTTTTCGAGGGAATGCACGAGGAGACTCGAAAGAAGATCCTGGAAAGCGCTATCGAGGAATCGCACGCGCAGGGGGATTTTCTTTTCCACCAAGACGACCCCGCCCGCAATTTTTATATTCTCTCTGAAGGGCGGGTGCGGGTTAGCGTGGGACCCCAAGGGCTCTTGGCCCACGTGGCCAGCGACCCGGGCGATGTGATCGGCTGGTCGAGTCTGGTGGGGAACAACACTTACACGGCTTCCGCCGAATGCCTGGGTCCAGTCAAGGTCTCGAAGATCGAAAAGTCCCAGTTGGATCAAATCCTGCACGAGGACCCCGTAAGCGGAATGACTTTCTTCAAGCACCTTGCCGCGCTGATCGGGCTTCGCCTGGTCGATAGTTACAAGGCAACTTTGGCGGCACACGGAGTACGAGAACCGCGCTCTTACGGGTAGCAGGATGCTGAAAGACATTTGGGAACCTTGTCATTCCGAGCGAAGCGAGGAATCTCGCTCTGGAAACCCCGATCTGATCGGGGCGAGATTCCTCGCTTCGCTCGGAATGACAGGGCAGGCAGGTTTTTCAGCATCCAGTCAGGGAAGGAGTGGCACGTGACTGACGATGGAGAGGCTCGGTCTCAGAACCATTTGAGGCTGGCACTCGAAAAAAAACAGTTCTTCTGCACCGCGGAGCTGGTCCTGGGCCGCGATCACAACATGGCCGAGGCGGAGACCTTCGTCACAGAAGCGGCGGCGCAGCCGGACGGGATTAAGGTCATCAGTGTGACCGACCTGCCGAGCGGCAACCCGGCGCTGCCCCCTGAAGCCTTTGTCTCATTCATCAAGGAACGGGGCCTGACACCGATTGCTCATCTCACCGCCAAGGATGGAAACCGTTCCTTCCTGGAAGGCCGCCTTCACGGTCTGGCGCGCGAGGGCGTCGAGAACGTTCTGGCTTTGACAGGCGATGCTCAAAAGGAGGGCTTCGGCGGAAGATCCAAGCCGGTTTACGACCTGGACTCCGTGCTCCTCCTCTGGCTGATTCAGGCCATGCGGGCGGGCATCGAGTACCGGCTGGGGCCGCGGACGGTTCACAGCACGCCTTTCGATTTCTTTGCGGGCGCGGTTGTGAACCCCTACAAGGTTCACGAGTCCGACCAGATGATGCAGTTTTACAAGCTGCAACTGAAGGTCGCGGTTGGAGCCCAGTTCATCATCACGCAGTTGGGGTACAACCTCCGAAAGCTCTACGAATTGAAGCAGTACATGACCCGAGAGGGCTTGGGGCACATACCTGTCCTCGCCAATGTCTATGTTCCCACGGCCAAGATTGCGCAGATGATGCAAGCCGGCGAAGTGGCGGGCTGCGTCATTCCGGACGAGCTCATCCGGCGACTCGAGAAGGAAAAGAAACCACAACGGTTGGAGCGCGCCGCACTCATGGTGGCGGCGGCGAAGGCTCTCGGCTTTGCGGGAGCGCACGTCGGCGGATTCGGCCTCACGCATCGAGATTTCATGACCATTGCCGAACGTGCTGCGGCGCTCGGGAGTGACTGGCGTGGCAAGATGGACGAGCTCATCTTCCCCTATGCAAACGAGTTTTACCTGCTGCCGCAGGGTGAAGACGGCTTGAGTGATGCTGCGGGCAACTACCAGGTCAGCCACAAGAAACCGCACGAGACCTTTATCCAATGGCTTTCCAAGCTGGTACACCGCCACCTGATCGCAACCGATTCTTTCGGCGCGCGCTTCTTCAGCGCCCGGCTGAAGGCGAATGGGGACGGGGCCGCGGGGAATTCCTGGCGTCATGGGTTGTGGTACTGGCTGCTGGAGCCTTCCACGCTCTACCGAAAAGCCACTCTGGGGTGCAAGAGCTGCGGGGATTGTGTTCAGGACTACCTCGACTATGCAGGCTGCTCGATGCGACGTTGTTACAAGGAGCTTCGCAACGGCCCCTGCGGAGGCTCGAGAGTTGACGGAACCTGCGAGGCTCGCCCCGAACAGCTTTGCATCTGGAACGTGATCTATCGGGGCGCGCTGGCGGTGGGAGACGATCCCCGGAAATTCGCACGCACCCTGATCCCGCCGCGCGACTGGTGCTTGGATGACACGAACGCCTTGGCCAATCGCATGGCGGGGTTGGACAATGTCGACAAGAGGAAAGA
>JBAVYG010000436.1:0-11729 GCA_049698675.1 Terriglobia bacterium | reverse complement strand
CCATGAGGGGGAGCGAAATTCGAAACTCGAAATTCGAAATTGCAAATCGGAAAATCAGAAGCCTAGGTTACCATTTTCCAGTTTCTATTTTCCAGTTTTAGTCGCCCGTTTCGATTTTCGAATTTCGAGTTTCGAATTTCTCTTTTCCATTTTCCATTTTCTAATTTCTGATTTCTGCTTTGTCCCGCCGGCTTACGCGGCGCGGGAAGCGCTGGCGGGCCGTCTCGAGTGGAAGCCGCTGACCAGCACCTTGGAGATCTCGTCGCGCTGGATCTGGTTGGTGCCTTCGTAGATCTGTGTGATCTTGGCGTCGCGCATGTACTTCTCAACCGGGTAGTCGTGCATGTAGCCGTAGCCGCCAAAGACCTGCACCGCGTCCACGGTGACTTCCATGGCGACGTCAGAGGCGAAGCACTTGGACATGGCGGAGTAGAGCGTGGGGCGCTCCTTGGGTCGCGTGTCGATGTAGCGCGCCGTAGCATAGACGAGAGCGCGCGCGGCTTCAATCTTCATCGCCATATCGGCCAGCAGGAAGCGCAGTCCCTGGAAGGAGCCGATGGGCGCGTCAAACTGCTTGCGGGTGCAGGCGTACTCGAGCGCCAAATCGAAAGCCCCTTGCGCAATACCCACCGCCTGAGCGCCCACCCCGGGACGGGAAGCGTCGAAGGTGCGCATGGCAGTGATGAAGCCCGTGCCTTCGCGCCCCAGGCAATTCTCCACCGGCACGCGGCAGTCCTGGAAGACCAGTTCGCGCGTGGCGGAAGCGCGAATCCCCAGCTTGTCTTCCTTCTTGCCGAAGCTGAATCCCGGAGTGCCCTTCTCGACCACAATGCAGGAGGCGCCGCGCGGGCCCTTGGCGGGATTCGTGAGGGCGATCACGGAGTAGAGTTCCGCTTCGCCTCCGTTGGTAATCCACTGTTTGGTGCCGTTCACCACGTAGTGGTCGCCGTCGCGGATGGCGGTGGTGCGCACGGCAGCAGCGTCCGAACCGGCTTGGGGTTCAGTGAGCGCAAAGGCGACCAGGCGCTTGCCTGCGGCAATGTCCGGCAGCCATCGCTGCTTCTGTTCCTCGCTGCCGGAGAGGATGATCGGCAGTGCGCCGAGCGCCGTGCCGGCAAAACTGAGCGCGATGCCGCCACAGGCCTTCGACAGTTCTTCGGTCACGATCACCATGTTCATGATCGGTGTTCCCTCGCTAATGCCCCCGTATTTCTCCTCAACGAAGACGCGGAAGAGGTCCGTTTGCGCCAGCACCTTCACAACCGGCCAGGGGAACTTGGCCTCGCGGTCATATTCCGCAGCCACCGGTTGGATTTCCTTTTCGGCAATCTCGCGGGCGAGATCTCGGATGGCCCTTTGATATTCAGTGAATCCATAATCCATAGTGAGAAGAACCTCCTCAAGCTGGAAACTGGAAAATCGAAATTCGAAAATCGAAACTCGAAAATCGGAAAACCATGACCAGGAAACTAGCAACTGGAAAATCGAAACTCGAAAATCGAAACTCGAAATTCGAAATTCGAAACTCGGAAAACCATGACCAGGAAACCGGGAATTAGAAACTACAAAACAACCCTGCCATTTTTCAGTTTCGATTTTCGAGTTTCGAGTTTCGATTTTCCGGTTTGCGCTTTCTGCCGTCTCCCCGCGACATCACGCGACGCGTTCCAGGGGTTGCGGCGGCTGGGGCGGGGTCTCGACAGCGCCGCCCCACAAGGATGGCCTAACCAGCCATGCCTCGCCGCCGCGGAAGGCAAAGCGGCAGTAGTCATCAAGGTCCCCGGCCTGAAATGAACTAACGTCAATCTCTCCTTCGAGCGAACCCGGCCTGGCGAGAACCTGCAACGCGTAAACCAGGGGCAAAACGCTCGCATTGACGTCACGCAGGGTGACCTCGATCCGATCGATGCGGGCGACGATTTCAAAATCTCCCTCGGAATAGAGTCCAGCCGTGCGCTCCAGAAGTTCGCGGATGTCATCCGCAGCGGTGGGAATCCCCCCAAAACTGAACTTGCCGTTCAGCCGCTGATAGGGCTCCGGAACAACCGAGACAGGCTGGCTGCGGTATTGTTCCCAACTCGCATGCCTATAATCAGGTCGAGCCCAGGCAATCGCTAAGAAACCACCTTCCCAGACCTTGAGCCTGACGTGCTGTCCTTTGACTTCATCCTGGTAGTAGAGGGTGCCTCCGGGAACCTGGGCACGTTCGTCATCCGAGACCTCGCTAAGGAACTCAATCAGTTCCCCCGCAATCTCCGGAAGCGCGGGGCGGTCGTCAGGCTGGACATGGCGAACCTCCAGCGACACCGACTCAGGAACAAACTCCAGCCATGCTGCTTCAACATGTTCAAGCTTTTGCTGGGTTTCCTTGCTGAGGGTCCCCAGTTCCACCTGCCCCGAACAGCCTAAATGAGTGCGCATTTTCTCACTCCCTTCCCCGATTCGTACAGACAAAGTGTCCGTAGCGCCGGCCCCAGACCGACAGACGGGCATTTTTGGAGCCGAAGGGACTAATGGTCTGCCGCAGAAAGATTTTGCCACAAGTGGAGTCAAGAACATAGCGACTTGTTTGCGGCGGCGCTCTGCTGTCACTACTAGTTTTGCCGTATTGAAATACGGCATGAATGCTGGTAAGATTAAGACATGGCAAAAGAACGAATGAAGAAGCTTACCATCCTTGTCCCTGAAGACCTTCTTCGAAGGGCCCGGAAGGCAACAAAGGGAGGGGCGACTCCCACGGTGCGCAAGGGTTTGGAGCTTCTGGCGGCCCACGATGTTTATGACCGACTACGCGCTTTGGAGGGAAAGGTCAAATTCAGCCTCACTTGGCAGGAAATGCGGGGAGAAGAATGATCTGTGCCGACACCAGTTCCCTCGTGGCTCTGCTGGGTGGTGAACCGGGACGCGACGTCGACCTGGTTCGACAAGCCCTAAGCGATCGATTACTCTGCATTTCACCGATCTCAGTCACAGAGCTCCTGAGCGACCCTGATCCTACACCTTCTCTCGAGGAGTTGGTCGTCAAGATACCGCAATTAGAAATCCATCCTGGATACTGGGAGCGTGCAGGAAAGCTCCGAGCAAAAATGTTGCGCCGCCAAGTCCGGCCGAAAGTTGCGGACACCCTGATTGCGCAAAGCTGCCTCGACCACGGGGTACCCCTGATTACCCGCGACCGGGATTTTTCCGCTTTTCAGAAGTTCGGCGGCCTGCGCGTTTTAACCATTGGCGATCTCCTGCAATGATAGACCAACCACCCCTGCCCCCTCCTTACCAAGGAAGGGAGTCAGCTCACCAACTCCGCTCCTCTCCGAAGGCGTGAAAAAATCAAAACAGCTCACGCCAAGACGCTAAGGCGCAAAGACACGCAAAGTGGAAGTCCTTTCTTTGCGCCTTCCAGTACTTTGTCCCGCACATGCGGGATGAAATGCTTTTGTTCTTGGGGCGATCTTTTCACACCTTCCCCGAGGAGGGACAGGGGGGTGGTGAGCGCGCGCGGCCTGTAAATGGTTAAGCAGGACAGCACGCCAGCTCTACTTCTTGCGCGGAGGTTGCGAGGGCCGCAGCTCAATGCGGCTGGCAAGTGTGGTCAGGGGATACGTGTAAAGGTCAACCACCGCCTTGGCGATGTCCTCGCCGGAAAGCTTCCAACTTTGGCGGGACCTGCTACCCGGCGCTCCCCCGAAGTCCGTATCCACGCTTCCGGGCATGATGTAGCTTACACGGATGCCGTCATAGCGGACGTCCTGCATCATGGCCTCGCTGAACCCATTGAGCCCAAATTTGGAAGCGTTGTAGGCGCTCCCACCGGGGAAAGGATTCACGCCGGCAAGACTGGAAATATTGAAGATGTATCCGCCCCCTCGCTGGCGCATTATTGGGATGGCCTCGCGGCAGCAGTAGAACGCACCCGACAAGTTGGTGTGAATCGTGGCATCCCACTCCGCCGGGGTGAGCTGGTCCACAGGCTTCATGATTCCGATTCCCGCGTTGTTCACCAGGAGGTCGATCCCTCCGAAATGCTGGGCGGCAGTATGGATCAGCTTTCGGCAGTCCTCATAGCGGCCCACATCCGCTGTCATGCCTTCAACCTGGCCGTCACCCTGTTTGCGCAGTTCTTCGAGCGACTGCTTTAGAGTTTTCGCATCGCGCGCGCAGAGGTAAACCTTTGCACCTTCCTTAAGAAGCCTTTCGGCGATGCTATAACCGATCCCGCGCGATCCACCGGTGACCACGGCAACTTTGTCTTTCAGCTCGTTCGTCATCAGAAATCCTCCCCTTCTGGATGCATGAAACTAACAGATTAAACCGCACGGAGGGCTGGAGGCAAACGCATGATCCGGAGGAGAGACGCTGCCGCGTGGCCCTCGGCCGCAACCGATCTATTTGGCAGACGTCTTGGAAGCAATCCAGAGCAGAATCCCGAAGGCGCTCTGTGTTAAAGCTCGAGAGGCACGGAGGACACGGAGAGTGTCGTTTTGGTTGCGGCGGTCGACCGCGTTCTCGCACTCTCAGCGTCAAACTCCGGCAGGGACAGTCTCCGGAACGCGCCCGAAACGGCGATGCCGGGAACGGAACTCGCGGACTGCAGCCTCGAGGTCGGCGGCTTCAAAGTCCGGCCACATCCGGTCCGTGAAGACGAGTTCCGCGTAAGCGCACTCCCACAACATGAAGTCGCTCAAGCGCTGCTCGCCGCCGGCGCGAATCAGAAGGTCAAGATCGGGGACCGGCGTCCCGTCGTGATTGACCCCGGCGAGCAAGCGCGCAAACTGGGCCGGCGTGGCTGCTTCGGAGTTGCCCAGGGATCGCACGGCACAGAAAATGGCGTCGCGGGCCGAATAATCAATCGCCAGACGCAGGTGCAATTGCCGGCCCTCCTGCGTTGCGGCTTCGGCAGCTTCAATGGCGGCGACCAGCGCGGGCTCAAGTCGATCGCGCCGCCCCATGACGCTGGCCCTTATTCCCGCGTCCTCCCACTCTGCGGCCGATGACCGCAGGAACTCTTCAAAAATTCCCATGAGTTCCCGGACTTCACACGCGGGACGTTGCCAGTTGTCCGAGGAAAAGGCGTGCAGCGTCAGGGTCCCGATCCCCAGGGCGGGAGCAGCCTGCGACGTGCGGCGCACTGCCTCCACGCCCTCGTAGTGTCCCGCGCTGCGCGGCAGGCCTCGAGCGGCTGCCCAACGCCCGCTTCCGTCCATAATGATGGCCGCATGAATCGAGTGGCCAGTGTCGCCGCCCGTATTGGCGACTGCACGCGGCGAATCACGTGAAGAGGTGCGGGCCAAGTGATCAGGAGCATCGGGAAACTGTGCCATCAACCTCACCTGCCTTCCAAAGGACTTTACGATGCAAAGCATCTGAACAAAAAAATTTGGCCCGCCGATTACCGCGGGCGCATGGATTGGATCAGCGCTTCCATGTGATTCAGGTAGCGCTCGAGCGCCCGCTGGCCCGTTATCGTGAGCCGGTACACGGTTTTGGGCAGCCGGCCTTCGAAATATTTCTCGCAGATGATGTACTCCGCTTCCTCCAGCTTGCGCGCGTGCACGCTCAGGTTGCCATCGGTTGTCTTCAGCAATTTCTTGAGCTCGTTGAAGCTGAGCGATTCGTTCACCGCCAGGGCGCTCACGATGCCGAGCCGAATCCGTTCGTGGATCAGGCGGTCCAATTCGGGCGGCGCACCCAACGGCGCTTCACGACGCAATCGCTGAACATCCCGCGCCGGTCGCCTCGTGCCTGCAACACGGGCTGCGGCGCTTGAAATCTCTCTAGCCACCGTGCCTCCTTGCAATAATCGTCCCGAAAACGATGTGAAGCCCGCCGAAACCCGCAGCCATGATCAAGTTTGCCCACCCAGCGGGGCAGAACAGGGCTAGAATTCCCGCGAACATGAAGCACAGACCCATGATGGGGACGACCTTTACGGAAAACGCCCCTGCCGTCACCACCCCGGCCCCGTAAAGCAGGAGCCAAAGGCCGGGCAGCAGGTTAAATACACCTGCGTGGTAAATCACAATGCTGAGCACTGCAGCCGCCAACATGGGGGGAGACAGGCCCAGCACAGCCTTCCGGCCAGGCCTTGAAAGCAGGGGCGTCTGCACCTTCCGCGCCTTCCAAAAAATAGCTGACGCGCCCACCGCAAATGCGCACAGGGCTTCCAACCCCCACACCCCAACCCACCACTCCACTTGCGGGCGGAGCGAGGCAACCACGGCGGCGGCCAAGGCCGTGATCCCTATCGTCACTCCGCCCCATCCCGGGACAGCGGTAAACGAAGCCGCGCTTTCCATGGTCTCGCGGATGAACCGCAGATCGTCAATGGCGTGCGTTGATATGGGCGCTGGCCTGGAACGTCGTGCGCGAACTGGACCCGGACATGCCATGCCAGAGTTTATACAGGACGTTCTAACTCATGTCAAGTACTTTGTGGTGCAAAGCTAATGGCTTAAACCCCAACGAGGCATTACTCAAAGCCGGAAAATATCATTGAATTTTGTGCATGCCATAGTCATAATTCAAGGATGATTGAGCGCCGATTGGACAAAAGGGTTACGGCGCTTCCACTCAAACAAATCAGAGCGTGACTCCTGTCTCGTAACCGCGCTGCGGCCGTACACCGAGCAACCGGACACTGAAAAACGTTTTTGTTCAGATCGAAGGGGTTGACCTTCACACGGCGAGTAGACTCAGATTGGTAGTGGGCGATGTCCGCGAGTGGGAGGAAACTGCACGGCTGAGCTCAGTGTCGGGACAGTCGATTTGTGACCCGCTTGACAGCATCCATTTCTGTGCTAATGTGTAAGACAAGGTGTTACCGGGTAGCACCGAATTTCTATGAGAACACGCCAAACTTTCACGATTTCACTCCCACCCGAAATGGCGGAGCAGGTGGAGAGCGCCATGAAAGCGGAGCATCGGACGCGCTCCGAACTCGTCCGCGAAGCGCTCCGCACCTACATCTCAATTCGCTTGCTCCCCCAAGAGAGCCCCACGTCTTCCGAGCTTCGTGCCATTCGCCGTGGTGAGGCCGCGTACCGGCGGGGAGATTACATAACCCTCGATGAATATTTCCGCGAGTTGGACCGTCGTCCTCGCCGGGCCCGCAAGAAGGGCTCTTAAACGCATTGCCGCTCACGATCGGGAGCGCATTCATGCGGCATTGGCGGGAATAGCAGTAGATCCTTTTCGAGGCGACATCAAATACCTTAAGGGGCAGAAGGACACGCTCCGTCGCCGCGTTGGCGACTGGCGAATCTTCTTCCGGCTCGTGCAGCAACGGAAGCACGTTCTCGTCTCAGCCATCGAGCGCCGAACCTCCACAACCTACTGACAATTAATTCGAATTCCAGAAGTTGGGGTGATAACGAGCCCTCGAACCCGGAATCTTTGCGCGCGGCAAAGAGATTCACCAACAGTAGTACAGCTTGCTGTGCGCCACCCGCATTTTCTAGCGCGGGCTCCCGAGCGCGGGCACGGCTCTCTTTTCGAGGTGCTGGTCAATGAAATCCGACGCCGCATGATAGGCCGCCAGCCAAGTGCGCTGCCGCAAGAAACCGTGAGTCTCGTCCGGAAAAACGAGTTGTTGGAATTCCACACCCTGTTTCCGCAACCCCTCTACGAGGCGGACCATCTCCGTGAAGGGAACGTTGCGGTCATCATCCGCCTGGACCAGCAGCACCGGCGAGCGCCACGTCTTGAGGGAGGCGAGCGGCGAGGATTCCCACGCCAGGCGTGCCGCGTCAGGCCGTGCTGCGGGATCGTAGGAGGGAATCCAGTTCTGGATTTCGAGGTTCCAGTCATGCACGCCGGCCAGGTCAACGCCGCAGGCGAACAGCTCGGAGGCTCGGGCCAATCCGAGGGCCGTCAAATACCCGCCGTAAGAACCGCCCCACAGGCCAATGTGATTCTGATCCACGTCGGGCCGCGTGCGCAGGTAGAGGCCGGCGCCCTCGACATCGTTGAACTCGCTCGCTCCGCTGGCGCCGTAGTTGAGCGCCTCGCGAAAGTCCAGCCCATAGCCGATGCCGCTGCGGTAGTTGACCGATAGCACCACGTAACCGCGGCTGGCGAGATACTGGTTGAAGGCATAGGCGCTGTGATAGTAGCCCATATAATGCCAGCCCAGCAGCATCTGGCGCCGCGAACCGCCGTGAAAGAATACTACGGCCGGGTGCCGCTGCCCGGAGGCCTCCTCCTTAGGCAGAAAAAGCTGCGCGTGGATGCGCAGCCCGTCAGCGGCGGGAAAGATCACTTGTTGTGGGGTGACGAGATCAGCGGCGGGAAAGTCGGCGGGAAGCGTTTCGGGAGCGAGGTCGAGAATTCCGCCCGAGTCAGCCAGAATCGCCGGCCGCGCTGGGCGCTGGGCGTCTGAATGGAGCAGGGCAACGGTGGCGCCGTCGCTCATCATGACCGGTGACCACTCCATGCCTTCACCCCTGGTCAGCGGAGTGACGTGGTCACCCGTGACCGGCTCGCGCCACAGGTGGCGGCGATCGATGTCATCCTGGTTCGAGGCGAGAATCAACTGGCGGCGATCGAGACTGAGGAAAACGAACTCCACTTCGAAATCGCCGGGCGTGAGGAGCTTTGCCGTGCCGCCCGCAACGGGAACAGAATAAAGATGAGTCCAGCCGTCACGCTCCCAGGGAAAGACCAGGTTGTCACCCTGGCCCCAGAAGATCTGACGCTCGGCCGCAATCTCGCGAAAGACGCTGCCCCGGCCCGTGTCGGCGCGCCAAACTTCGTGACCTTGTCCAGTGGCAGCGTCGGCCACGCGGATCGACCACGGCGGGCCCGCGCGTTTCGGCCCGAAAATAAGGTCGTCGCGTGAAGCAGGAAGGCGCAGGAAGGCGATCTGCCTGCTGTCCGGCGACCAGACGGGCTCGGAATCCTGGTCAACGCTCGGATCGAGATACAGCAGGCTCTTGCCCCCCACGTTGTACACCCCCACGAAGCTGTGATCCCCACGGCGGCTCACGAAAGCGAGGTGCGAACCGTCGGGCGACCAACGGAGCGAACCGCCTTTGCCCTTGTTGTGGATCAATTGTTCGGGCTTGGCGCCTTCGGCCAGCTTGACCAGCCACACCTGGTCTTTGAAAATGTAGGCAACACTGTCACCCTTGGTAGAAACCGCCGGAGAATGGCCCTCGGCAAGCTTGCTTGGCGAGCCACCGTCTACTGAGACAACCCAGACGTCCTGTTCGACACCCTCGGGGACGCTGGCCGGGTTGGGGTAGAGGCCGCCGGTCTCGAAGTCGCCCCCGCGAACGTAAAGTACCGCCCGGCCGTCAGGAGTCCAGGTGAGCTCCGCGATCTCCTGACCGTCGTCCTGGGTGTACCTGGTGAGCTGCCGTGACACATAGCCTCCACCGCCACGGGGCTCGGCCACCCAGATGTTGCGAAGGCCGCCCGCATCCAACACCCAAGCCACCCTACCCCCCGAAGGCGAAGCCACGAGCTCCGTTGGGAACGGTGAGCTCATCACTTGTTCGAGCGTGAAGGAGCCTCGCGCCGCAGCGACGCCCCCGAGGACGAAAAGCATGAAGGCAGCGGCCTGCAATCCCTTACCACGAAGTATGACCACGATTGTTCCTCCTTGTGTACCGGTCGTGGACGCATGCGCCAAACGTTCCCTGTAATCTATTCCCTATTCCCTGTTCCCTAACCCGCGGCGTCCGTGGCCGCGTGGCGCAAATGCTGCTGGACCTCGGCGGGAAAGTAAATGGCGGCGGCTCCTGGGCCCAGGGTCGCCTCAAAATCCCCGAGAGGTAACATCCCAAAGCGGCTCTGCTGTCCCCCACGGGCCGTTCAGGGTGAAACGGCCTTAATGAAGGTGAGGACGCGCTGGAGCTTGCTCGCGCGAAAATATACGTCCGTTCTCAGGCTGCGACACTGTGTCTCTTGACACGAGGCTAGGGATGTGGTAAGCTCTTCGGCCAGAATGACTAGGAACGCCAAATCGAGGGGATTCAATGGCAAGGACGGTAGGCCAC
Organism: Terriglobia bacterium; assembly: GCA_049698675.1. GTDB lineage: Bacteria > Acidobacteriota > Terriglobia > UBA7540 > UBA7540 > CAVROP01. The sequence goes on along the minus strand of JBAVYG010000436.1, from coordinate 1,734 downwards.
CGCAAGGGGTCAAGGGACCCAGGATGCCAAAAAGATGTTAAAATAGAGGGAACGAACTCAATGATTTATTGTGAATAAAGGACTTAGCATAGTTCGTTTTGCAAAAACGAACTGGTTTTGGAGTGAGAAAAGCGCGCCTTTTGGGCAAAAAAACGCCCCTTTTCGACCTTCGCGGGGGCTGTTTTAAGCCTCCTGCGTACTACCTAAGGAAATCAAAATTGCCCAGTTCGAGGCTAGGAAGGGTTTTGGAGGGCGGCTCGTCAACTGACGGGCCGCGTTCCGCATGGCTTCGCGCGTTTCCGCGCACATCCCTGTGGTGGCGGCGCAGGCTCTGTTATACTGCGGTGGTGATTTCATTCTTGGGCGTGGCGGGGCTGCTTTCAAGAGTTCCCGCAGCTCAACTCGCCGCGCCGAAAGGGGAGTTGATCGTGCCTCCAGTTCGCCTGACCACGATGGTCAAAGCGGCGGGTTGAGCGGCCAAGTTGAGTCCAAGTATTTTGGACTGCGTGCTGGCCAAGCTGCCGAAACAATCCGATCCAAATGTCCTGGTGGGCTTCGACACCAATGACGACGCTGGAGTGTATCAACTCGCGCCGGACCTGGCGCTGGTTCAGACCGTGGATTTCTTTACGCCCATTGTGGACGATCCCTACACCTTCGGCCAAATCGCAGCGGCCAATGCGCTGAGCGACGTTTACGCCATGGGTGGCCGACCCATCTCCGCGCTCTCCATCGTGGGATTCCCCAACAGAGAAGAGGGCATCGAGATACTGGAGAGAATCCTCCAAGGCGGGCACGCCAAGATGCAAGAGGCTGGCTGCGCGGTGATCGGCGGCCATTCAATCGGCGACGAGGAGATCAAGTTCGGTTATGCGGTGACCGGCCTCGTCCACCCGCAACGCATTCTCACCAATTGTGCGGCGCGGCCGGGCGACCAACTGATCTTGACCAAGCGCCTGGGCACCGGAATCATCAGCACGGCGCTGAAGCAAGGACAGGCCAGCATGGCGGCGGTGAATGCGGCAAGCGAATCCATGTGCGCGCTGAATCGCGCCGCAAGCGAAGTTGCCCTGCAATTCGACGTACATTCGGCCACCGATATCACGGGCTTCGGCTTGCTGGGCCACGCCCGGGAGATGGCCGTGGGAAGCAAGGTGAGCCTGGTGATTGACTCCACTAAGGTTGAATTCCTGCCGGAGGCAGTGGAGTATTCGCGGGGTGGGTTTCTGCCCGGCGGCCTAAAAAGGAATAGGGACTTCATCGGAAGTTGCGTCGAGTTCGCGAGCCGCGTTCCGGGAGGGGTCAGGAACCTGCTGTTTGATCCCCAGACCTCGGGAGGGTTGCTGTTTTCCGTCGCTGCCCAAGACTCTCCTAAGCTTCTCGAGGCCCTCCGGGCTCTGCCAATCCCCGTACAAGTTATTGGCGAAGTCATCGAAAAGACACATCCGCTCATTCAGGCTCGGTAGCCCGCCAAAGGAAACGATGTGGCATGATGAAGATGGACCAGGCTGAAACGCCAGAGGAGATCGAGGAGGTAAGGCGACTGCTGCGCGAGTACGAAGCTTCCCTCGGAGTCAGCCTATGCTTTCAGGGTTTTGAGAGGGAGTTGGCAGAGCTTCCAGGAGAATACGCGCCGCCCGGGGGGAGATTGCTGCTGTGTAGCGCGGGCGTCTCGCCCGCTGTGGCGGGAGCGACCCGCTCCCGCACGCGCGGGCAGGATGCCCACGCCACAGC